>NZ_LFJT01000003.1:0-218024 GCF_001682645.1 Delftia sp. JD2 | reverse complement strand
GCCTGCTCTTCCTGAAGCTTATTGCGCAAGAACTCAAGAGCACCGTCGCCTCGCTCGCGCAGGACCTCGATGGCAGTGGTAGCCGATACCTGGTCGATATTGACCATCCGCTGAATCTCAGCCGGGGCCTCAGCCAGCACCAGCATGCCCTGCACATGCGACAGTTCCTTGTTGCGTCGCTTCGCGATCTCCTCTTCGGTGGCGCCCAGGTGGACCAGCTTGAGATAGTTGCGAGCGATGCCCACCGGGGTGAGCTTGAGCCCACTTTGGCTGTCCAGCTGGCAGTTCACCCGATCGACATCGTTGCCTCGAAATGGGATGCATACGAGAAATGGGACGGATGCGCCGCGCGAGATTGCGAGCATGGCACCCCGGGCGCGCTGGTGACCTTCGACAATGAAGAACTTCCCCGTGCCGGCGTCGATGCGGACCACCAGGTGCGGCACGAACCGCCCTTCGGCGTACGCCTCCGCGAATTCCTCGATCTTGGCGACCACACGAGGATCGTCATACTCCCGCTGATTGAAGCCGGGCTCTTCCAAGAGCAGGTGCGGCGGGATTTTGAAGACATCGTCCTTCTTCACGCCCGTCTGCTCCGAGTGCGAGGCCTGCGCCTTGAAGGACCTGTGGATGGTTGGGGTTGCGGCTGTCGCCATAAAGCTCCTCATACAGCCCACGAGAGCTGTTGACTGTAAATGCGATCGTACTACAACAATTACCTAAGTCAATATTTGCATAACAATTAATTGCCAATCTGCAACAATTAAATTGCAAAAATAGTCAATGTATTCAGCACGTTAGGGATGGGGCATTGGGCGTTTAGTTGTTTATGGGAGTTGCACCGCCTTCGGGTGGAAGCGTAACAGCGATAGCGTTTTACGGGAGATCTGCCAGGCGGCGCCCCTGAAATGCATGGGACAACAGCGGCCACGGTCTGCGTGAACTGGCCGCGAGGAGCCCACAGCGGTCTTGAACGTCGATGGCGAATGTCGGACGCAGACCCCTGCAGCCTTCACATGAGGATGAGGGTGTCGCTGTGCCTGTTGCTGGCCAGTGCATTCCCAGTGATCGCTTAGTAGCGGTGTTGCCATCGGCAGCCTCTCAGTTGTGATTCTGTATGTCCCCTGTCGCCTTTCAGTAGCAACCAATCCATTTGATAGAGGATCCAGGTTGCCACTCAACTCTCAGTCGCCGCTCAGTCGCAATCGGCCCTTTCTGCTAAGGCTTCCTTGCATTCGTACTTGGTGTTGGACTCTACGCGCTCTAAACCTGCCACTGCAGCTGGAGGGCATGGGTCAGTCCCTGCATCTGGGTGACTAAGCTGGTGCATCCCCTTCGTCACGATAGCCATGTCAGTGGCCCACCCGTTGTCTGCTGCAGCATCGAAGTCCTCGCTGTTGCACGCTGCAGTTTGCAGCATCGTCTGAGCGATAGGGACTCGTCCGGAATTTGACCTGTGGATAACTTTAAAGGTCCCAACGGGATGTTTTCCGAAGGATTGCATAAATACAGATACTGAAGCTGCAAGGTTCCCACATGATCGCCGGCTTTACTCAGTGTCTCGCTTGGGAACAATCCGCCCGTCATGGATCGCCTCGACGAATGCCTCACTGATGATGTGAACCAGGCGCGTGCCGTTTGGCTGCACCTCATAGAGCACCCCCCCTTCCACGCAGAACGCCCGGTTGTTCTTACGACCGATGTAATGGCGCCCTTCCATCGCTTCAAGCTTATTTGCCAAAAATTCGGAAATTTTGGTAGTTTTCTCAATTTCTTCGGATTTTCTTGCAGAGTATCCAAAATCCCTTCCTGATCCGATTAGCTTTCGGATATAGGCAAATATCTCCCTCGCAGGAAGCTCCTCAACGTACTTTCTAGCGGTCAGCATGATGTCGGAAAGACGCTGTTGGGCATCTTTCGCCGCTCGCATCAGGGCGAGAACACCAAATGCACTGACACCTTTCTCACAGAGCCAGGCAAGTTCCTTCGGAAGAAGTGCGTTACCCACTTTGACGAAGGCGGAGCGCCCAGCCTTGGTGGACTCAGCCGTAGAGCTTTGAGACTTAGGTGGTTCGACTTGTTTAGTCCTAAGAGGGTGGCCAGTCCGATCTTGTGCGCTCGCAATAGGCTTTCCCTCCTGATCGACCAAATTCAAGGCCAGCAGAAAGCTCCGAGTTGGTGTTATAGGAGATGTCGAGCCACGGTTTCCAAAGAATGCTCTACGCTCGCGCTCAATGAAACCGTTGCCTTCGAGCCATTTGACAGCTCTATGCACCGAGTCTATGGATTTCCCAGATTCTTCAGCAATGGTGGCCCGAGAGGCAAAGATCCCCGTGTATGGGCTTTTCAGGTCAATCTTTTGAACTATGCGCAGTACGATGCGCAGGAATCCATCTGGCATTGCATGGAAGGCCGATGTATGCGGCAGAGCTGTGCAAGCCCTGGTGATCAGGTACGGGAAGTTTGTAGGTGCGAGCGTTTCCATCGCAGTCTCCGAATAAGGACACGATTCCTTGACGGAGCTGGAGGAACGACTTACTATTGAATCCGTGGTCTGGATTTTTTCCGATTGGCGTCGGTAGAAGTCAGGTTCCGTCACAGCACCCGTCTAACGAGTGCAGAAACCCCGGTAGTTGGCGCTTCCGGGGTTTTTTATTGCCTGTGCTAAGTCATGGGCCTAATCTCCAAAACGTGGACTCCAGAAACGCCGAACCCCGCTCGGTGGCGGGGTTCGGTTGGGGGGAGTGCGGAAGCTGATGGTGGTAGGTTGGGCATCCTCGCCCTCGTTGATGGTTCATACGTATGAACCATCAACGTCGGTAAGGTGCAAGTGCCCCCCGGGCCATGGTTTATACGTATGAACTGGGCTCCTGCGCAGCTGTAGGCGAACCCCGGCGGCGGCGAGCCAAATTCATACGTATGAACCGGTAGCTTCCTGGTGGTCTTTGGCACATGTTGTGTTCTTCCAGTGCGCCTTCCCCATATAGCTGAGGAAGCCTCGTCACTCTCAGAACTTGCCGCGTCCAGGACGAAGTTCGCGCACCTCGAACCTGAATCAGATTCAGGTTCGAACTCATTTCCAAAGGCCTGCTCATAAGGCAATTGCGCGGACGAGCGATTCATACGTATGAACTGCGACGAGAGCGAGCCATGACGCATGAATCCGCCGTCAACAATGGTGCTCGAACTGCTTGTGTAATCTTTAGCTGCTTGAGCTGCGGAGCGTTCGGACTGGGGTGGGCAAAGGGCTGCCTGGCCGGACGACTCGATGCGCGATCCAACCCCAAGTTCATACGTATGAACTGGACGGCGCATACCACCTGAGTTCATACGTATGAACTGTGACGAGAGCCAGCCATGAGGCATGAAGCCGCCGTCAACAACGGTGCTCAAACCGCTTTTGTAATCTTCAGCTGCTTGAGCTGCGGAGCGTTCGGGCTGGGGTGAGTAAAGGGCTGCCTGGCCGGACGACTCGATGCGCGATCCAACCCCAAGTTCATACGTATGAACTGGACGGCGCATACCACCTGAGTTCATACGTATGAACTGTGACGAGAGCCAGCCATGAGGCATGAAGCCGCCGTCAACAACGGTGCTCAAACCGCTTTTGTAATCTTCAGCTGCTTGAGCTGCGGAGCGTTCGGGCTGGGGTGAGCAAAGGGTTGCCAGGCCGGACGACTCGATGCGCGATCCATCCCCAAGTTCATACATATGAACTGGACGGCACTTGCCACCCAAGTTCATACGTATGAACTGTGACAAGAGCCAGTCATCAGGCATGAAGCCGCCGTCAACATCGGTGCTCGAATCGCTTGCGTAATCTTCAGCTGCTTGAGCTTTGGAGCATTCGGAGCAGCGTCGGGAATGAGCCCTCCGCTGGCCGAAAGCCTCGGCGGGCGATCCGCTCCCAAGTTCATACGTATGAACTGGACGGTCCTTGCCATCCGAGTTCATACGTATGAACTGCAACACGTCGAACAAGGCAGACTCGCGTGGGAGCGCGTCGCACCGATCATCAAATAGATGTGAGCGAAATACAGAAAAAAGGACGCGATTCGGGCCCGCAAAGAAGGTGCGAACAACGGGTGAGCTGCCGAACACGGCCGGAGGCAGTGAAGACAGGCGGTCTTCTTCCAGTTCATACGTATGAACCGGAAACCAAGAGTGGTGCCGGTTCATACGTATGAACCACTCCCGGAATGGAGTGGTTGAAAGACAGCAAGCCACACCTTGGGGGTGCGGCTTGGCAGGGTCGAGGCGGCTGGACACGCGCATAACAGAGGATCTACTCAGGCGCATCGCCTGGGGGAGCCGCGCCGGTAGGAACGCCATCTGGCAGATCCTTAGGGTCCAGATATTGCTTCAACAAGCTTTCAATAGCCTGGTTGAACTCCGCGACCCGAGATGTGTCAGGGATTTGGATGGCCATCTCAACCTGACCATTTTTTCGCTGCCGATAGTGTCCAACGGAGAAGCGCCGCTGAAACATCACCGTGTTGCTATCGTTGCGCTTACGGCCCTGTCGTCCAAGCTTTTCAAGAGCATCATCAACCTGCTCCTTTAGCCACTTGATCGTTTGCTCATTCGTAAGGAACTTGTTCGCGAGGTTTGCCGCGACCGAAACGCCTGCTTGGGTTTGAAGACGTGACAAATGATAAGCAACATTGGCCGAAAACCGCTGAGGGGTAGCTTTCACTAGCGAAAGCACATCAGACTCCAGCTTGGTAAAGGCCGCGTAGTAGGACATCTGGGCTTTAGATACACCCGCCCTAGTGGCGATTTCGTCCCAATCCATACCGGAGGCGTTCCAGCCCTGGTAGTAGACCCCTAGGTCATAGTCGGTTGCCCCGTTCCGGTCCTTGTTTTGGGAGTATCCAAGCCACGAAGCCTGCTCTTCCGAGAGGTTGGTGTGAACCTTGGCAAGCAGAACACCATTGTTTAAGTTGTACGAGCGTGTGGCGAGGACCCGAGTCCAACCGTCGCCGATGATGTAACGATTGGGCTTTGCGGGATTGGGGATGACGTGGATCGCATCTCGCTGGCCATCGACGCGCATGGAGTCTGCAATGACACGGATGCCATCATCCAGATACAGCGAGCGCGGGGGATGAGAATTTTGATCAATGAGGGTCGCATCCAACTCCGCAAAATAGAAATCTTGCGTCGGTGTCGGAAGTGCGTGGCTGTATGTTTGTACAGTATCCGTGCTGGAGTGCTCGACTGGGGACGCTGGAGGAAGGAGCTCTTCTGCGTCGCTCCCGTCCTGCCTCGCATGTCCAACTTCTTGCACAGTGCTCGCTAACGTGCTTTGCGCCGCCGCTGATTGAAGATGACTGTCATGCGGCTCGCCTGGAGTTACAGACGGGTCAGACACTTGCACCGTGCTACCGTCCTGCCCAGCTTCATCTGCTCGTTTGGCGTTCGAGAACGAAGGAAGGAGCATCGGAACGGCGAGCCTATTTGGCCGAGAGCCGGCCGACGAAGGCGGGGGAGCCGTCGCACCCGCTTCCTGCGGGTCGGGGACAGGCGCAAATTTACGACGTTTCATGAGTTGCTTTCTTGGCCTTAGTCGCCGCGATCTGCAAGATCTTGCCGTGGATGAACTCCGCGAACACTTGGTACTCCTTGGAAGCGTTCGACGTCGGGCGTTGCAGCGCCAGAGGAAGATAGTTCTCGATGGCCTTGGGGAACTCCTCAGACAGGGAAATCGGATGCGGGGCCAGCGAGTCCGCGTACTGGTTCACGCTAGCTTGCATGCGACTGATCCGCGAAAACTGAGGCGAATAATGAGTTGGCAAAATCACCAGCTCGGGCCTGACTTTGTAGCTTTCTTCCACGGATTCGATTTCACCGATTAACCTGCGCAGACCTTTGACGGCGAAGGAGTCCATGCGAACGGGCGCAATAACGAGATCGGCTGCAGCAAGTGCAGCAGTAGATGTAAGGCTGACGTTCGGGGGGCAATCCATGATTACCACGTCATACTGGCTCAAGTCGAAACCAGGAATCTTCCCTTCGAGCGACAGATCAAACATCGCTTTGAAGAGCATTTCTCGGGGGCCAGTAGAGTTCGCGATGTCGAGCTCCAGGTCGCCCAAGTACGTGTCAGCCCCGATGACATGAGGACCATGCTGCCCGAAAGGCTTCTTGATCATGCCGGTGAGGTCAGGCATTGCACGACGGGTGCGCTTGTACTCGATGAAGGGCTTGACAAGCTTCGCAAATGTCTGCTCGATCAGCGCCTCCTTCGTGACGCCGAAGTGCTCAATCTCTTCCAACACGATGTCGTCTTCGTAGCCGAAACATTGGGTGAGGTTGGCTTGTACGTCCAGGTCGATGGCAAGCACCCTCAACCCCAGAAACTGGAGGTGAATAGCAGTCTCGACGGCAGTTGTAGTCTTGCCGGTCCCACCCTTGACCACATCCACAGTCACGAAGACCGGCCTACCCGCTTGCTTCGGCACCTTCACCAGGCCGCTCGCGCGGCGCCAGTCGGTCAGGCGAAAAAGCGTGTTGATGTCGAAGAGGCGAACCGCGACTGCAGTCGCCGCGCGCTGAATCTCGATGCCTGAGTTCTCCGAGTAGGAGCGGAGCGTCACATCAGAGACCCCCAGCAGCGCGCAAGCGGCGCGAGTGCGGTACTTGAGTGCGTCGATCTTGGCGTACGTGTTGCGTGGAGCGTCTTGAGTCATGTCACGGCCTATGGATGATGGGGCGAATTTTGTACGCTCCGGCAGGGTCTGGTCAAGCAAATTTATAGGTAAAAGTGGCAACTTCGCAAAAAAACCTATAAACCGGACACACGGAGCATAAGTTCAGTAGACGCGTTCTTGCCTGTAACAATCAGAGATGGGTTGGGTTCTGGTGGTCGGGGCTTGCTTGGTCGGACGGCAGAAGCAAGGATTCTATGAAACCACTTGAAATATTTTCTGGCGAAAAGCGCGCGATTTCGCAGCTTTTCGAGGAAATTTTGTCCTCGCATGCTGTGTTTTTGCGTTCAAGGCTCGGCGCCCTACGCTGCTGCTGAGGCGCGTAACCCCGCGCCAGTATTCAGAAAGTTGGGATTACGCCTGTGGGGTGGAAAAATCTCAATTTGTTTCATCCTAAGAATTGCAATGCATTGCCAATTAATCATTGGCGCCAGAATTTGTGCTAGCTGCTTGAACATTGCAACGTATCTGAGCTTAAAATTTAGGTAGGTAACACCCTGAAGAATTGCAATGGAAAACAACTATCTGGAACTCAAGCAAAAGGTCGAGGCAATGCAATCCGATTTGGAGCGTGCACGCCTTTTAGAAGTCCCAAAGGTCGTTGCTTCCATCAAGAAGCAAATTGAAGAGTACAAAATTGCTCCTGACGATCTGTACCCGGGTTTGCGTAGCCAACTTGCAGCAAGTCGTAGCGGGCGGAGCAAGAGGGACCGGCCTGCAAAGTACCGTAGCCCAACTGGGGAGACTTGGTCGGGTGGGCCAGGGCGTAAACCCATGTGGGTGCGTGAGATCGAGGCAAAGGGCGAGGACCTAGAGAAGTACAGGATCGAGTTGCCGCAGTGACGTTGAGCTGCCTCGATCAACAACAAAGGGCCCCTGGTAGGGGCCTTTTTTGTGCTTTGGCGTATCGCAAGCGATGATGCCGCACACGCCTCTAGCTGGATTTCCGCGAACAGCTGCGAAATCGGAAGCTTTTGGGGGAACTTTGAAAAGCACTTGCCGATATTCTCACTCTATCCCGTTGATAGAGAGGAGTAAGCAAAGTGTGGCTGTACGACGGCGCGCCAGAGCACCTGGAATTGAAAGTAAGAGATGCGCAACCCGAAGAGGGGGGCTACGTCATGCTGCTGGTGCTGGAAGGTGGCGAGATCCGCTTGCTCGGCACACGCTTTCCGGCAAAGTACGTTGCCAATTGGCGCAGTAACGCAGTTCGTCATGACGGACCGACCCTCGCAAGAGTGGTTGTCCTCGGCCTGCATCCTCGCTACGAGAAGATCAAGCGTTTGCTGGCTACCAGCTTGGCAGTGGACGAAGAGAAAGGCTCGCAAGGGCAGGGAGGGCGGTCGGCGAAACCCCATTCTGTAGACAGCGTTTTTTCGAAGGCGGAGTTCCTCTTTTCAATTTCACCGGCGACCAACGCTCACCTGGCTGAGGCGTCGCAGCAGCTGGCACAGCAAGCCTGATCCTCGAAGGCAACACCGTGGCCAGCGAACTTTTCGATTTTGACAACCCGTGGCGCCCCGTCTACGAGGGCCGGCAAGCAGCCTCCTGGCTAGGTGCGACCGTTGGGTGTATGGCTACGGCTACGCTCTTACCTCTCCCAACGACCTTCGGTACCGTTACTGCGAGCGCGTGCGGTGTGGTCGGTATGTGGCGGGCTTACAAGGCCTGGGAGAGGGCCTCGGACAAGTGGCGGACGAGCTTTGCACAGAAGGAGTTCATCACCATTCCGGATCTGTTCAAGATCAGCGCTCCCTTCGCGCAGATGGAAAACGGCCGGGGCGAGTTGACGCCCCAAATGTGGATGGGACGAGGCTTTCACTGGACGGACATTGAGGCGTCCAAGATGCATTCCTTGATGGGGGCCGGTGTCGCAAAGATGCTCGGCAAGACTGCGCTTCATGGAGACGGAAGCTACTGGCTGCATGGCCTGGCCAAAGAAGAGTCGGTGGGAGTTCCACTGGAACTGCTGGAAGGGCATACGCTGATCGTCGGCACCACGGGTGTGGGGAAGACAAGACTTTTCGACATCCTGATCGCTCAGTGCATCATGCGCGGTGAACCGGTCGTGATCATCGATCCCAAAGGTGACCAGGGCCTTGCAGACAACGCGCGCAAGGTCTGCGAGTTCATGGGGCATCCCGAGAAGTTCATCTACTTCAACCCAGCTCACCCGGACAAATCCGCAAGCATCGACCCCTTGCGGAACTGGAACCGCAAAACCGAACTTGCGTCACGCGTGGCTGCGCTGATCCCATCAGAGACTGGCACCGACGCATTCGTGGCTTTCGGCTGGAAAGTGCTGCAGGACATCTGCGGTGCTCTCATTGCAACGGAAGAGCGTCCCAACTTGATGAAGCTGCGCCGATACATCGAAGGTGGCCCAGACGATCTGTTGCTGAAGGCTCTTCGCTTCCACTTCAGAGCAAAAGTTCAGAACTGGGAGGAGAAACTGGCGCCACTGATAAAGAAGGCACAGAGCAACTCCAAGGATGACAGTCCAGTTTTGCGCGCGTACATCAAGTTCTACAAGGATGTAGTTATCCACGAGCACCCGAACGTAGACCTGGCGGGCCTGATTTCTACCTTCGAGCATAACCGTGACCATTTTTCGAAAATGGTCGCCTCGCTTATCCCCATCTTGTCCATGCTCACAACGGACCCGCTGGCGGACCTGCTGTCACCGGATTTCGAGCCGGGGCACGACAAGATCTCGACAGACATGAAGAAGGTGATCACAAACGACATGGTGTTGTACATGGGGCTCGACTCCCTCGCCGACTCCACCGTGGGCAGCGCGATTGGGTCGGTGATGCTTGCAGATATGACGGCTGTGGCAGGTGACATCTACAACTACGGAGGGAGCTCGAAAAAGCTCGTCAACGTCTTTGTCGACGAAGCCGCAGAGGTGATCAACACGCCGACAATTCAGCTCCTCAACAAGGGCCGTGGGGCCGGCTTCAAGATGTATATCGCAACCCAGACGTTCGCGGACTTCGCGGCACGCCTGGGCGACGAGAACAAAGCGCGCCAGGTGCTCGGCAACACCAACAACAAGATCATCCTCCGGGTGCTCGACGCGGAAACGCAAAAGTACGTTTCTGACGGCATACCGAAGATCAAAGCCCAATCCATGTCCGTCCGCTACGGCCATAGCCTGACGACGACGATGAGTGAGGAGTACGGCGCGGCATATCAGGAACAAGCCACAGCAGAGGAAGCCGAACTGATCCCGCCCGGAATTCTCAGCGAGCTGCCGCCACTGCACTGCTACATACGGCAGTCCGGTGGGCGAACCTACAAGACGCGTATCCCGATCCTTGGCGAACGGAAGGAAGTGCCACGTAGGGCTCGCCACAGCACTACGGAAAAGCTCAAGGCGAAGCGCGGCTAACGATGGCAACGAAAGCATCAAGCGAAGGGAAGCACTCGTTCGCATCAATCGTGCTTGTGATCGTCATCTTTGGTTCGCTGGCGGTGCTCGCCTTCGTGCCGGTTGAGGTATTCCAGACCCTTCGTATGCGTGAGCAACGGCAGATCGTGGACTGGCTCGGAGCGGAGACGGACCAGTGGATCATGGATCGCATCCTGGACGCCCTCAGTTGGGTAAACGCCGAAGCGGGTCAGATCATGGAGCAGGCGGCTAACAGCGGCAACAAGAAGATCGACCTTTGGCTACTCGATCGCATCCACGCAGCAGCGATCTGGTCCCATGTCGTGTTCTACCGGCTCGGAATGATCATTATGTGGATGGCATTCGCACTTCCTTGCCTGATGGCGGCCTTCTCGGATGGCTATTTCCAGAGACAGATTGCAAAGGCCTCGTTCACGTCGCAGAGCCCACGCTTGCACAAGGGCGGTGTGGATCTCGCGATGCTCGTCGGGGCCTGCCTTGTGGCGTGGATCTTCGCGCCAATTTTCGTTTCAACGTTGGTGGCTCCCGTAGCGATAGGCGTCATGTCGTTTGCTTGGTGGGTGTGGATGGCTAACCTTCAAAAGAGGCTTTGAAGATGACCGATGCACTTCAGACGGCGCAACGCCGCTTCCGGGCACAGCCCATCATCTGCGCCCGGACTAAGTCGGTGAAGGGCTTGGAGTTGTTGAGCAGGAGTCGACTAGATTTCAACGACCCTCAGGGCATGCTGATGGCTGACGTGGACGCCATTAAAGCAGCATGGGCGGTGGCAAACCACTACAGAGGCTCAATGCGCGTCCACTGCAACGTTGAAATATCTTCCATGGGCAGCTTGCTCTGGACCGACACCATGGTTGAGTACATGTGTCCAGGCGTTGTGGTCGAACTAGTTGAGCGCAATGACAGCCTTACATGCTCTCGCGCCTTCTCAAGAATCTGCCAAACCGTGCAATGGCTCCGTCGAATGGGCGGTGTCATGGCCATGGACGACTGGACCGGGAAGGCTATCGAGATGGGCATGCTGCGTGAACTCTCCCCGGAGTTCGTCAAGGTGAACGAGCCTCGGTATCTGAGGCAACTAGCCGATTGCGGTTTGGGACTGGGCACGCAGATCGTCGTAGAGCGCATCGAGACACTGCAGCAAGCTACCGACGCTGAGCGAATCGGAGCTACGGAACTGCAAGGGTACTGGTGCGACGTTCATGTTGAGCACGAGTTTCCAGCCGAGTTCACGCCGCCAGGCGTCATAGCCAGGAATATGGCGTTGACGAAGGTGGCCTAGATCTGAATCTCCAGCTGTGTGCCAATTACATGCCAGGCGCAGGGTTTGAGAGCTTGGAAGCCAGCGAGCACATTGTCCGCTCAAGAGGCCGAGCCTCCCGACATGAGTCGGACAAGAACATCGTCATCCCTTGGACCGAGCCCGCCGCTGGCGAGCTTTGACCGAGTTTCCAAAGCGCTGCCGGTATGAACGAAGGCGCAGCGAAATTTCTGCAAACAGCGCTCCCAGAGCAAGCTTTTCGCCCGAAATTTTTCTGGGTCCCTCCGTAGTATCGAGTGCCATGCGGATCGTTCTCTTTGCACTTTTGATGCTTAGCTCTGTGGGCGCTGGCGCGGCTTGTTTTGATGAAGCGGCCGAGCGCTACCGCGTGCCCGTTAGCCTGCTCAAGGCGATATCGACGGTCGAATCTGGCGGAAATCCGAAGGCCCGAAATAAGAACGCCAACGGCTCCTTCGATATCGGCCATATGCAGATCAACAGTTCCTGGCTTCCCACACTCGCTCGGTACGGGATCGACGAAGAGAAGCTGCGGGATCCCTGCGTCAACACGAACATCGGCGCCTGGGTTCTTGCACATAACGTTGCCCGCTTCGGAATGACCTGGAATGCCGTTGGTGCATACAACGCCACCACCGAATCCAAGCGGCTCATCTACGCCAGAAAAGTCTCCCGCGTGCTGCTGGGCGGTAAACCTCAATCCTGAATGAACTGGCCACTGGCCCCTTGGAGTGAAAATGATTCGGAAACACCAGCTGAGCCAAATTGCGGTGGCGATCTCCCTTGTCTGCGGAGGAGTGCCTGCGCACGCAGCGCTTGTCGCGGGCGTCTGCGAAGTCAACGGAATTGCAGTGTGTGGCGGAGCAAGCGCACCTGCGATCCCTGCAGCGGGTGTTCTTACGATCCGTGGGTATGCGTTCGATATGGCAACGAACGACAGACCAAACGAGCCTGCAGGTGGTTTTGTCATCGTTCGCAACGAAGACACACTGGTCTCGTACAAGCTTCCCGTCCAGCGGATCGAGGCGCGCCCGGATCTTATAGTGGACAAGATTGATGGGGAGATAACGCCCGAGCAGTACGCGCTGGTGAACTCAGGGTTCATCGCTCAGGTGTTCTCCGCATCCCTTCCGCCAGGACACTACACCATCCAGGATGTTCGCCTGTCGATGCGCGTGGCCGGGATGACCGTGATCCCCATTGCGGATGCAGACCAGAGGGGCAGCTTCAAACTCCCCGATGCCAACAGCCCGTTCACGCTCGTGAAGGCCGACGGTACCAACGTTCCGCTGAAGATGACGAGAACCGCGCCGAACACTGTGAATGCAACGGGCTACCCCGCGCTGCGCGATGACAGCTTCGAAATCCGGGCCTCCTTGCCTGGCGTCGGTGGGGAAGTGGTGAAGTCGGTCCCCTTTGACTACAAGCGGCCGATTCTGAGCGTCCCCGTCTCACTACCGATTGTCGAGGGCTTCCCTGGCACGACGGCCAAAATTTCGCCCACCAACCCACTGAACAACCGTTCGCTGGACGTAGCGGAGATCCCCGTGGTCATCGAGTCTGCGACGGTAGAGTCGATGGAGATCAATGGCACGAAAGTGGAGCAGGGTACTGCCATGAAGCTGCCACGCCAAGCTAACCTGGCGGGCTTGTACCCCACAGTCGTGAAGGATGCAGGGACGGTGGAGTCGATGCAGCCCGTCAAGCTCTGGGTTGATTTGCCAGATGGTCCCAACATCATCATGGCAACTGAGCGATGGGACCCTTCTTCCAAGATCATGGTGAAGTCGTCGAAAGATAGTGCAGCCATAAAGGTTGAGGACATCGACATCAGCGCCAAGCTGGAAGGAGGTACCAAGGAAACCTGCTCCTCTTTGAGTATGGTGCGTACTGGCTACATGCTGTCGCAAACTGCAGGCGTGAACTGCGCGATCCAGTTCGGAGATCTGCCCGAGGGCTTGAAGTACAACCCCTACGCATCGAACGCGCTTCGCGGATCCCTCCCCGTGGTTGGTGCCAACGTCATCGACTACACACCTGGCGTTGTGTATACCGATCCGAGCACACGCCAGACGGCGTTCTACCCGTCGCGCAAAGGCCGAAGCGCAGTGGCAGTCGAAGGTCTTGTTCCGGCCCCTATCGCGCTGGCGTTCAAGAACGACAAGCTGCTGGACACCTTCTATGCAAAGAATGCGGATCAGTACCCTGGCAAGAACTTTGCCACAGTGGACCGTACGCAGGCGCGTGCGCTGGGCGTGATGAACGTCAAAGGTGGCTATCGCGAGATCATGACGCGCATCGTCTACCCCGGTGATGTGGTGAAGGAAGTGTTTTCTTCCGTGGCCGAATCGAATGTCGCACTTATCATGCAAGCGACCGAACCGTGGGAGTCGTACCCGGTGAAGGTCGAGTCTTGGTACCAGCGTGCGCCAGAATTCAAGACCGAACAATCCTTGGACTTTATCGGGGTGCCTGCGACGCCTCTCGTGGATCTCGAAAAAGCATTCGCCTCACACGATCAAGCAGAGACTGTGATCCATGGCCAGGTGGGAATTCCGAAGGGTACACAAATCGTTTTTGACCCCGCCTCGATGGGGAAGTGGCAGGTAGTTATCCGCGAGGACAAGACAAACAACCAACTGTCCGCACCTGTCGCCGTTGGAGAGGATGGCACCTTCACCGTCAACATGGGCCGTCTTACAGCTGGCACGCGGTACATCGTGGCCGAAGCAAAGATGATCAGCACGGACGGTTTGGTCACCAACAGCTCGGTGCTTTCCAAATCGCGCGCCCTCATCACGGCTGCCGGCGAGCGCATTGAAGCCTCCCTGTCTTCCCGCGCTACCAGCGGCAAGGCCCCCTTTGTGCAGACCATCAACGCTAACGTCAAGAACTCCAAGATGTTGGCCAACGTGAGGGCAGTCTCCTGGGAATTCCTCCAGGCCGATGGAACGTGGGCGCGTGTAATGCGGTCTGAAACAGTTGAGCAGACAGGCATCAACTTTACTGCGCAGGTAGCGGAAGCAGGGAGTGTCACGTACCGCGCAGTGCTGATGAACAAATACTCCGGTGCAGAGTTCACCACTGATCCCCTGACTCTGACGGCTTTCGACGTGCCCTCGTTCCGAGTGACTGCGCCAGGGGTAGTCCAGGTGGGCAGACCTGTCACGTTGGAAGTCCAGGCCGACGACGGATTCGACGCTGCCTACACGTGGCGCATCATTACGACTGGCGGCTATGAGGGCGTGAGCGGCGAGAACACCGCAGCCTTTACGTTCACGCCAACCGAAATCAAAAACTATGCGATCGAGGTCAAGGGGCGCTCTGCGAGCGCTCCCGACAACCCAGCTGCCGATGTCACGAAAACGCTCGGGGTCAAGGCGGTAAATCCTTTGGCGGCGCGCGCATCGATCAGCGGCCCAACCTACCTTGAGGCCGGTAAGAGCTATGCTTTCAAAGCGCAGATCAACGACGTGGTGCCCACCACTGCGCAGAAGGCGTACAAGGTGCTCGGCTATTGGAGCCTGCCGGATGGCACGCGTGTGGATGGCACAGAGTTGCAGTTCGTTCCGCGCCCGGAAGACAAGTTGCTCAGCTACTACACCTACGTTGAGGGCTACCCCGAAGAGACAACGGTCGCTACTCTGCCGTTCAAGACCTGGGCATACAACTGGCCGCAAGACTGGAACGTTCGCTTGTCCGCACTGCAAACCGATGTTCCGGCGGTCATCAAGTATCAAGTGGAGACGCCTGGGTTCGACCTCAAGACGCTCAACGGCGAGCCATTGACATACACCTGGTCACTGCCAAGCGGTATCACCCGGTCTAGCGGCAACGACGTGGCAGGGAACTTCACTGTTGCGGCGCAAGGCACCTACCAGCTGGCGCTGCAGGTCTCGGATACGCGCGGGAATGTTGTCAATGTCTATTCCGACGAGTTCACGATCCTGCCTCCTGCGACTGTCCAGACCCAGGCTTCCATGGTGTCGAAATACGGTGAGTCGTACTACGCGCCTGGCACTTACTACATCAGTTTGAAAATCTCCCAGCTGCCAAGAGGAGATTCGTTCCTTCGGAATGACGTGCTGATCAACGGCGCCAAGGTCGGGGAATTCACAGGGAGCGGTAACTATGTTTCCTTCACTGACCCTGGCAACTATGAGGTGCTGTTGCGGACTATCACCAAGGCGGGCAATTATGGCGAGCAAGCGCTGCAGGTCAACGTGCAAGAAGCACCACGGCCGCAATGCGAGCTGAAGCAAACTACCAGTATTAGCGGGTTGCTGCTGACCCCGGTTTGCACGGTCTCTGCGGGTTACATCAAGTCCCTCACTTGGACCTATGACCTGGACGGCGTCGCCCAAAAGGCAACGTCAAAAACGTTCTTGGTGACAAAAGCTTGGCTCGCATCCAACCGTGTCTCCAACCTCCGCCTGACGATCGAATCGGACCTCGGAGCTAAATCCGAAGAGCCCGTGCTGATCCAGTGAAGGGGGGCCCCCCCGTGACTTCAGCGGGGGAATGGAAATTTTGGCGAATTGCTTCGAAAATGGAAGCTTTTCGCCCTAATTTTTTCTATGTGACCCGATAGTATCCATGTACCGTTTGTTCGTATGTGCATGGAGAAATAATAGTGAAATCGGTAACGCCGCTGGCCGTAGTTGCATGTTGCCTCTGCACTGCATGCGTGCCGCGTTTCATTGATGTTCCTCCTGAACCAACAAAGATAGTTTGGGTTGAGCGCGAGGCCGAAGTCCAGCACTCGGTAATAGGAAATTCTGCAAGCCGCGAGATTGTCAGAATTGAATCTGCAACCAATCAATTTCTCAGCTCGGATGAGCGCGTAGTTTGGGTCGCTGGGGTTGATCCTCAGAAGAGTCGATTTCAACGCATCCACCAACGCGGAAGCGACTTGGCGTCGCTACTTCAGCCTGACGCTGGGCAGCGGGGGGATGCCCTTGTTGAGATCTTCAAGTTCCCTATTGTCGGCGGCGAATTGAGCGTTGAAGCCCAACTCGCAATTGAACGATTTCAGTCCAACTCCAAAGCGCGCTACTACGTTGAATTCCTGAACAAGTCGCCAATGTCTGAAGAGTCAGTTGATTCGATGTTGAGCATCTGGAAGGCGCTTTCTATTCGTCTTAAATCCCGGGGGCTGGGTATGACCAATGTCATGCTCGGTGGCAACAAATATGATCAAGGAATTGACGCCATTGTGATGGTGCGAGTGGGTAAATAATGACTCCAGTTCCTATTCCAAACTACGTTGACGATCAACCCCAGTTCTTTTTCTGGGAAGTCGACGAATTCTTTCCATCACTGGTGATATTTATTGTCCTGTACCTGTGGGATCAATTGCTGATGGGTATGGGGGCGTCGCTTGTCTTTGTGAAGCTATTCGGTCGCTTCAAAAACAATCACATGCCCGGAGTCCTCTTTCACATGGTCTGGTGGGTTGGCCTGATGACTATGAACAAGAAATTTGAAAATGGCGCTGTACGCGAGGCTGTGAAATGAAATTCAAAGATGCTTTGCGAAATATGGGCCAACTCCAGGCCATGACAAAGGGGATAATTATCTCCAACTCAATTCTTGCCCTTGGAATGGTATATGCGGTGGTCCACTTTAACAACCAGCGCGACCGCATTGTTCTGGTCCCACCGAATATGGATGCTAAGGCGGTGATCGCATGGAATTACGCGGACCGGGAATACCTAAAGAGCTTTGGCCTGTTCATAGCCAACTTGGTTGGCAATATTCAGCCGAAGTCGTCTACCGTGGTGCTGGACGCTGTGTCGGCATTCATGGATCCGTCCATCTACACGGACTTCCGCCGCCAACTCCTTGCTGTGATTGAGGACCCGGTGTTCAGGGCTTCTGGGTCCGTGATCAGCTTCCTGCCTGCCTCTATCCAGTACGAAGCCGAGACCAGTCGCGTCTTTGTTACCGGCACCCTCGTTACCTCCACAAGCGGCGCGCAGAAGTATCAAAAGCAAGTGGTTTACGAGGTGGGTACCTCGATTCGAAACGGTCGCCCATCTGTGACCCACTTCCTTTCGTACGAGGGATCGATTCCCCGGACCGTCACCTGGCATGTCACCCATGCGCAGAAGGAAGGGAAACCCATTCCTGAATACGCGCTCCCCCTTAAGGATCGCAAATCCCGAGGGAAATCCGATGTCGTTGAGCCAACAGCGGATCTGTCCGTGATGCGCGAAACGGCGCCGCCGAACCCAGCTGCCGCGTCCGATGCCAACGCCACTGGCGAGCGCCACACCGAGCCCTCCATCGCGCCTGCAGGCGCCGCAGAAATAGTTGATATGAAGGAGCCCACGTGATGTTCCCCCGCGCGTCATCCTTTGCACTGGCAGCTTCCCTTGCCTGTGGCGTTGCTTATGCACAGGATTCGAAATCGGAGGCCGAGAAGGCAAAGGCAGAGCTGCAGAAGACTGAGGCGGCTATCAAGGCCGAGCTCGCGAAGCCCATCAGCACGCCGCTGAGTTCGGAACCAGCTCCTGACAAGGCAGCGACAACCGGCAGCCGCTTCGTTACACGACCGGGGACGGGTGGCGTGAAATCTGTTCGCTCCGCTCCGTCTGTGACGTTGCCCGATGGACCGCTGGGCAAGGCTCCTGCCGATATCTCTCGGGTCATCGGCGATGCGCAGCGCGCGGCTGGCGTGCCGCTGGACGCTTACCAAAAGGAAATCAACCTCCCCGGCCTGAAGAAGGACGACCCGGCCACGCGCCCGACCGTTTTGCACACGCGGAACGGGGTAAACGAAATCGTACGTCTCTCCAGCCGCCTTCCCAACCGGATAGCGACACCGTTCAAAGACCCAAGGGTAGTGGGCGATGTGCCCGAGGACGACAGCCAGCAAATCGTCGGGAGCGACGTCTATCTGCGCCCGCAAGGCGAGCAGCCCATGGGCGTATTCATCGTAGATGGCGCAAACACCAGCCAGGTCATTTCGCTGACGATCATTCCTACCCCTGAGATTCCTGGGCAAAACCTCATCGTCAAGCTGGAGGACCTGCGCACGGTGAAGCCGTTGGCCGGAGGAGGCTCGGCCGAGGAGCAGGAGATCAATCAACCCCGCTCCACAGACTACGTGGGCAATGTGCGTCAGATCATGGCGCAGGCCGTTCGCGGAAAGATCCGTGGGTTTGCTGCAGTGCCGATCGAAGGTGGTGTGGCCAAGTTGGGTGCGATCGAAGTCACCCCCGAGTACGCCTTCACTGGCTCAACGGTGGACGTGTACCGCTACTCAATCAAGAACGCAAGCGAAGAAGTTGTGGATCTTGCAGAGACTGCCTTCTATCGAAAAGGCGTGAAGGCTGTCAGCTTCTTTCCCAGTATTTCGCTTCAGCCAGGCGAAGCGGGCTACGTCTTTCTGCTTGCAGATAAGCCAAAGTCCGCCCAGGCACAAAGCGAGGTGTTCGAATGAGCCTCGCCGCGCAATTCAACAATCTCCAGCCCAAGACCCGTCGCGTCGTAATGGTGGCGGGGGCGATCAGCATCATCTTGTTCGTTTCCTGGTTCCTTGGAAGCGCAGCTGAGCGCAAATCGGCGAGCACGCCTCGCGCGGCGAAGCCAGAGGTTACCGTCGTGGCTCCGGCACGGACAACGGGTGTCGAGCAGTTCGGCGCAAAGATGGCCGTGATGGAGAAGCAACAGGGCGACCTGGCCCAGCGTATTGCAAAGCTGACCGAGGCCATGGAGCGGCGTACCTCCGAAAAGCCCGAGGGTGCTCCACAAAGCGAGCCCGCCCGCAAGGCAGAGGACGATCTTCCCGAACTAGGTCCCCAGACTTCTGTTTTCGACGCCCCGGCGTCGAAGGCGCCGGCCCTACCTCCGGCACCGCCGATTTCCCAGCCCAGCGTGCCGGGAGTTACAGGCAACGGAGTTACCCCCCATGCGCCGCAGGTACCAGAGCGTGCGCAACAACATGTCGCGTCGAAGCCGCGCGGTATTCGCATCCTGGGGCCCGAAGGCGTTCTCAAGAAAGAAGACGCCGCCGAGAAGCTGAATAAGCCCGAGGACACCCGTAAGAAGGCGCCGGCGAACGACACAGCATTCATCCCCGCTGGCGCGATGTTCACGGGCGTGCTCTTAACCGGCATGGACGCGCCAACCTCAGCGGTCGCTCAGAAAAATCCGATTCCGGCTGTACTGCGTATCAAGCGTGAGGCAGTGCTTCCCAACTATGCGTCGATCGATGTGCGGGAGTGTTTTGCGGTCATTGGCGGCTGGGGTCAGCTCGCTACGCATCGCGCAATGATGCGCTCCGAAGCGCTTTCTTGCGTCCGCCATGACGGCAACGTCATCGAGACGAAGTTGGAGGCTTACATCGTTGGAACTGACGGCAAGGCTGGCATCCCCGGCACTCTGGTCTCCAAGCAAGGGCAGATGATCGCGCAAACGCTGCTTGCAGGCACCCTGGGCGGGATTGGGCAAGCCCTCAACCGCTCCCGCGTCCCATCTTTGAATATCGACCCTATGCAGGATCGTTCGCTCTACCAGAGCGAATCCGTTTCCTCAATCGCCCAATCCGGTGTCGCCGGTGGCATCGGGTCCGCCACCAACATGATCGCCAAATTCTATTTGGACATGGCTAAGGAAACCTTCCCGGTTGTGGAGGTCCCCGCAGGCGAGGCTGTGACCATCGTCGTAACGCGAGGCTCGATGCTGCCACTCAAGGGGTCCACGAATCTGCAGCGCTACGTTGACCCTAGCGAGAAGCCGCGCAGCGGCGCCACTCTGGCCAACCGGGGCGGAAGCCCAAATCAGCATTCCGGAGCTGCCGGCGCTGTCAGCGCTCAGCCCAGGAGTCCTGTCGAACGCATGGGACACGTGATGGACGCTGCGCGCGACGCCACTTCATCAGCAATGGGTAACGCCGACGGCGCTACGCCCAATTTCTCCAACGGTCTCTCCTGGTAACGCATGAGCATGTTCAACCACGTCATCAAGGCGCTCGCCACTGCTTCCTGCCTCGCAATGGTGGGATGTGCGAGCACATTCAACACGGGTGAAACATCCGACTTCGCTTGCGACCGCAACCGCAACTGCCCGACGCCTCTTGAGGTGTATGAGGACACGCACGCCTCAGCACCTTCCGTGCAGCGAGGGCGCACGCCATCAACCTGGAAGGGTGGAAAAGAGAAGGGCGGAAAGGCTGGCGGACATGAACTGCGCTCCGACCTGCTGGCGCTGTCCAGCGAGTCCGCGCTCGTTGTTGCCGGCGAGCCTGCCGCGCGCCCTCTGCGTGAAGCACCGCAGGTCATGCGCATTTGGATTTCCCCTTGGGTCGATGCCCAGGACAACTTGAATTGGTCGGGCTACGTCTTTACCGAGATCACGCCGAAGCGCTGGAGCTTTGGCGAACAAGAAGTTCGCCACCAGGGGATGGCGCCTAGTTTTGTCCCCCGCTGATTCACTCTTTTCATCCACCAAGCCAAGGAGCTTTTTCCATGACGTTCTTCACCCACTTTCAATCTCGCCTTCTCCAGTCGGCACAGGCAAAACAGGCCCAGGACCACGTGGCCCCCGTGCTGCTGGCGCTGGCAATGGTCGTTGCGCTGGCGCCAATGCAAGCGTCCGCAGGTGCAGGCGGTACCGAGTTCACCCAGGTCTATGACCAACTGACCGGATGGTCCAACGGCACGCTGGGCAAGGTGCTGGGTATCGCCGCGCTGCTCGTTGGCCTGGGTGTCGGCGTGATCAAGCAAAGCGTGATCGCCGCCGTCGTCGGCATCGCCATGGCGCTGACGGCAGGTTTTGGCCCTGGCGTGATCGACGGTGTGATCAGCACGGGCATGGCCATCACCACCCCGATCTGAGCCGTCAAAAAAACAAAAAGGGGGGTTGAATGTCGGCAGTTCATCAAGCTCTGAGTCAAGCGAGTAAGCGTTTCACGCCTGACGAGTACATTCCTACGCTAGCGTACATGGAAGAGAACGGGATCTTCCTATGCGACGATGGCCACCTGGGGGTGTGCTACTGGGGCAGTCCGATCCGGGGCGCCGACGACTCGACAGTGGACATGCTCAAGGGGGCATTGTCCCTGTCGCTCCCCGCTGGCAGCTTTGTCCAGGTGTCGCTGCTCGGAATGCCCGACATTGACTTGCCGCTGGCCCTGTACCGGGCGCGTCGTGAAAACGGCATGGGCCGGATCCAGAGTCCGCTTGCACGTGAAGCCTTGACGGCGTATTCCGAGCGCAGAGCCGACTACCTCAGCGCCTCGCGCATGGAATCGAATTTGCCCCAGATCGGGGTGAAATTGCTGGACCGGCTTGTGGTCGTTTCTATCAAGATCCCGTTCAAGGGTGACAAGCCCGAAGAAGAGGATGTTGACCTCATCGCCGAGTCTGGCGCGAAGCTGTCTGAGTCACTCCAGACCGTCGGCTTGATGACGAAGAGAATGACGGAGGACGAGTATCTGCGCGTTGCATATCGCCTCACGCACCCTTACGATCCGCCAAAAACTGATTCGGCGCGGTCCGACGAGTTTCTCAAGTCCCAGGTATTCGATGTGGGCGAGAGCTTCGATGTGGAAAAGGACGCACTGGTGCTCTCCGACAACACCTTTGCGCACATGCTTGGTGTGAGCCGCTGGCCCGAGAGGAACCCACTGAGCACCATGGCTTTCATCATCGGTGACCCGCTTGGTGCGAACAACCAGCTCAAGCTGCCGTACCACATCAATTTGACCCTGCACTACCCAGACCAGTACAACAAAAGCACGGCGCTAAAGCAAAAGGCTGGCTGGATCAACTACCAAGCGTTCGGCCCGCTGCTTCGCTTCGTCCCCAAGCTCGCTTTCAAGAAGAAGGGCATGGACGTGATGATCAATGCCATCGAGCGCGGAGCGACCACAGTCGAGGCATGCCTTAGTGTGACGGTCTTCAGCAAGAAGCGCGAGGATGGCTCACGCCAGCTCGCAGCGCTGCGCAGCTACCTGCAATCGTTCGACTTCTCGACTGGCGAGGAGAAGCGCGTCCTGTCGCCCAGCTTCTGGAATGCATTTCCGCTGTTCCCCACGGCGGAGACGATCAAAAACACATTTCGCTTCAAGTCCCTGGCAGTCGAACAGGCGGTGACTTTCCTGCCGATCCTCGGTGAATGGAAGGGGACGTCTCGGCCTCAGCCCGGCAAGGGCTACGGGTTCCTATTGCAGAGTCGCCGGGGCCAGTTGATGAGCTTCGACCTCTATGACTCGCCGACGAACATGAATGGCGTGGTGTTCGCGGAGTCCGGCGCGGGCAAGAGCTTCTTTACGCAGATGCTGGTCACCGAATATTTGTCGATGGGCGCCAAAGTGTGGGTAATCGACGTGGGCCGTAGCTACCTCAAGCTGTGCAAGTGGCTCGATGGGTCGTTCATCGAATTCGGGGCGGACTCTGACCTATGCATGAATCCTTTCAGCAAGATCCAAGACTTGGATGACGAAGTGGGGCTCTTGCAGGCAATGATCGAGAAGATGGCCGCGCCGATCGACGGGCTGGACGATTTGCACCGCTCGCGGATCGAGGAGGCGATCAAGGCAGTGTGGGGAGCAAACGGCCGGGCCTCAACGATCACCGACGTGGCCATGTACATGATTAACCAGCCCGACAAGTATGTGCAGGACATAGGGCATATGCTCTTCAGCTTCACGAGGAATGGCAGTGAAGGCCATTGGTTTGACGGCACCGCCAACCTGGAGATGGACAAAGACCTTGTGGTCCTGGAGCTGGAAGAACTGAAGAGCAAGAAGACGTTGCAACAGGTCGTGCTCATGCAGATCATTTCGGCCATCCAGCACGAAATGTACCTGTCGCAAGACGGTCGCCCAAAGGTCCTCATCATCGATGAAGCCTGGGACTTGTTGGATGACCCGATGATTGCGCGCTTTATGGAGCACGCCTACCGTCGCTTCCGGAAGTACAAGGGATCTGCAGTCATCGTTACTCAGAGCATTGCGGATCTGTATGGCTCTCCCTCAGGGAAGGCCATAGCAGCAAACTCTGCGTTCAAGTTCATCCTGAGGCAGAACAACGAAACGATCGACCAGTCGCAGAAGGAAGGCTATCTGGCTATCGGCGAATTCGGCTACAGCCAGTTGCGTACGGTTCATTCGTTGGACGGGAAGTATTCCGAAATCATGGTCTACACGAACCAGGGCATGGACATCGCCCGCCTCGTTGTAGACCGGTTCACGCAGGTGCTTTTCTCTACTTCCGGAAACGAGCGCACTGAGGTGATCAAAGCAATTGAGGCAGGAACACACCCTGTCCAGGCCATCGACGACCACATCGCGCGCTACGGCTGATCCTGCTCCAGCGAGAACTCACCGCCGTTCGCAGCAATCCAGGACCCCATTCATGACTGATAACCAAAGCGCGCCTGCGCAAGCAGGCCAAGCCGCAGCATTGCCCCTTGAAACCATCGCCCCGGCGACCCCGGCGACCCCGGCGACCCAGGCGACCCCGGCGCATGCCGGCGGCGTCAGCACATTTCTGACCGAACTCGTGTTCATGATCATCATCGCTGCAATGGTCTCAGTCGCGGTGACGGTGTTCCTGCCTAGATGGCTAGGCACGGCGGGGGGGAAGGCTTCTCTACAGGACTCCATCGTCACCGTCAATTTTGAGGCGATTGTGCAAGATCAGATCTCTGCCTTAAGCGACCAGGTGCGCGTTGGCGCAATCGAGCCCAAGGACATGCCCAGGCTAAGCGAACAGTTCATGTCCGCCCTCTTGGCAAAAATCAAGTCCCAGACAGAAGAGGGAAAGATCGTGTTGCGCAGCGAACAAGTACTGGGCGCTCCCGATGACATCCCTGACCTGACTGACCGCTTCCGCACTGAGTTGCAGCGGGAAGGGCTCATGGAGCGCAAGCTTGAAAAGGGTGATGCGCCCACCGAAGCCCGCAAGGACGCGCAATGAAATCCTGGGTGAGGAAGTTCTTTCGGGTGTGGCTGGTTACCAATGCGGTAAGCATCGCCCTCATCACGCTGGGCCTCTGGCTGTCCGGCCTGCGCATCGGGATTGATGTCCAGCGCCTCATCGGCGAGCCCGCTTGCATGCCCTCGTTGGTCTACATCTGGAACCCAGGCCTGTCCGAGCCTGCAAAAGTGGGCCACTACATCCTCGCAAGGATGCCTGCTACCGGGCTGGGCGTTGGCGCGCGCCCAGGGGACCGCATCGTCAAGCGCGTGCGTGCTGTGGCCGGCGATACGGTCAAGGTAGAAGGCACTGAGCTGTACATCAACGGCAAGCGTCAAGACAACGACAGATTGTGGTTGGCCAAGAGCATCCCGGGCAAGGCGCCGGGGGACTTCGATCGCGAGGTGACGCTTGGGGATGGTGAGTTGTTTCTTATGGGAACAACGAAGGAAAGTTTCGATTCCAGATATTGGGGGCCTGTCAAACGTGACGCGATTCTTGGTTCTGCTATCCCTCTGTTCTAGCTCGTTCGCCTGGTGCGCGGACCAGGCGGAGAGCAGGGCACCTTGGCTCAACAATCTGCCTCCTGCGGCAGACGCCACGGCCATTGCACCGCAACAGCCCGCAATGCGGTCGTTGCGCGACTTCCTTATGCAGCCTGCGCAAAAAGCTGAATGGATGGACGAAGCCAAGCAACGGGTGCAGAGCAAGGCTCCTCAGTCGGAGGCAAGCCGCAATGCGCCGGAGCAGGACTTCGACTTGCAGGTGTTCATTTCCACGGGCATGCCCGAAGGCGTCCTGCGCCAGTTGTTCAAACAGGCGCTGGCCAAAGACCCCAAACGCATCCGCTTCGTTGTTCGTGGTTTCGAGCCGCAGAAAGTCGGCGCGCTGCTGAGCAAGCTGCGCCATCTACTCCCAGATCCGTACAACGATGACGTCATCGTGGAAGTCGATCCGAATGCGTTCCGAGCCTACGCGGTGGACGCCGTGCCGGTGTACTTGATCAAGGACAAGGCAAAAAACAAGTGGTTCGAGATTCGCGGAACCGCTAGTTTGGACCTCGCACAGGATTTTGCGCGCAGGGGTGGAAGCTACAACGCTGGCGACCTGTATCCGATAGCGGAGCCCGACATCCTGGCGGTGATCGAGGAGCGGGCACGCAAATACGACTGGGAGCCCGCGATGAAACGTGCCCAGGCACGAGCGGCCCAGAACCTGCGGCCAACATTCGATCTTCCCACCTCATCGCGCAATGCAACGGCCTACTTCACTCCGACTTTCACGGCGCCGCATGACATAACTTCTCCAGGGCAAAACGGCAGAGGGGAAGTCTTGATCGCTCGCGCTGGCCAGACCTTCGCTCTACTCGACTACACCCGTCTGCAAGTTCCCGTGTTGGTCTTCGACGCAACGGACGCCCGCCAGCTGAGCATGGTGCGGCAATGGATCCAGCGACCCGAGTACAAGGGCGCGGACGTGTTCGTGGTGGGCTCAAATGCTGTTGCGCGCGACGCGACTACACCTTTGTCATCGGACCTGCAGCACCTGCTCAAGCGTCCTGTGTTCCCAATGCCGCGACGCCTGGCAGAGCGCTTCGGCGTGGATGCAGTGCCTGCGATCGTGGAGCAAGAGGGACGCAATCTGCGAATTCGCTACTTCGACGCAGCATCTGGACTCGCAAAGTGATCATGAAATCAACCATTCTTCGCGCTTTGGCAATTCTTGGAATTCTCGTGGCTAGCCTTTTCGGATTGAACGAGGCCTATGCGCAAGAGGAGGGAGCGGGCTCCAGGGATACGTCCTCCGCTCGCGCTATTGACTGCAGCAACTACAGCCCTCTTGAGACGATGTTCAAGGACGTGTGTTGGAGCGGGATGTTTCCCTTCCGGCTCATGGGGGCAACGTTCATGGATGGTAAGTCGGGCGTGCCGACCGATGCGAACAAGGACATCCTGTGCAAATGCGGAGGGAGTCTCTCGGACGCCAAACTGCCCCGCATTGGCTTCACGCTTGGGTTCTGGGCTCCGGCAAAAATAATGGATGTGACCCGAAAGCCGTACTGCCTGCCGTCCCTCGGGGGGATGAAGTTGCCGCTGGCTGGCGCTGAGTTCCTTAACGGCGGGGCGAACATGGGACGAGGGGGGCTGAACTCGTTTTTTGCGAACTGGGCGCTCTACACGTTTCCGATCATCTACATGCTCCGACTCATCGATGACGGCGCCTGCCCACCCGATGGAATGACCGAATTCGACCTGCTGCAGGTTAGCCCTGCGTTCCCCAACTGGAATGACGTGCTCGGTCGCTACACCACGTTCATCAACCCCGAGATGCTGCTATTCACGGGAGTGACCTCTCTTTTTGCCCTCCCCGTAGATGCCGCCTCATCGTCCTTCGGTACACCCATTAACGCGTTCTTCTGGACAGCCGGCGCGTGGGGTCCCATGTACCCAATCACGGGGTTCGCGTCAGGGTCCGGTGACACAAAAGCCGATCCAGTGTCTCTCACAAGCCTGACCGCAGTGCGCGGAATTTCGCTGCTGCATCGCCTAGGCCTACTCAACGAGACCATCGGCAAAGCTAACGTCTGTGAGCGCAACCCGCGATTCGTAATACGCAAAGACGCCTACCGTTGGCAGTTTCTAGCTCCTTCCCCGGAGTCGAACGGGCGCCTGCCTGGCGCTCCTCCGCCGACCGCCACTACATCCCAGGTGCGAGAGGTAAATCCGCCTTCTCGATTCAGCACTTGCAACCATGCCACCGGCGCGTCTTCTGCGGCTTGGGGGATGTGGCGGGATGTTCCAGCGACTGGCGAAGACCATTCCTATCTGATTTTCCAGTGGACCGATTGCTGCTTCGGCATCACTCCGTAAGAGCCTCGAATGATGCACAGATCTGATCTTCCCGAGGTCTATAGGCCGCTGTCCCGGAACCCAGCTATCGTTTGGAGTGGGCGGTTCATGCTCACGTGGGCCTTGGTAGTGATGCCTACCACTTCCGTACTCACCTACGCTCAGGCGCTGCCCGCGCCTTCTACGGCAGCGCAGAATGAGTGGGCCGCGACGGCGCGCACCCAGGATGAGGGGACCGCGAACCAGCTGATCAACCAGCGTGCGTCGAAGCTCATGCGTAGCCAGTATCAAACTGGAGCGGCGCTAAGGTCTCCAAACTTGACCGAGGACACGTCGGCCCCGGTGCGGACACCGAAGATGGTCGCAGACCCGGGCGACGCAGAGCGCGCGGCAAAGCAAGCAGATCGTGTGACACAGCGGACGCGTGAAGACATGGTGCGCAGCGCCCAGTCGGCGAACTCGGTAGCGCAAGAAAACTACCAGCGCATGGATTTCCATCAAAACACGCTGGAAACAAAGAGGGCCGAACCGGGCGTCAACCAGACAACAAACCATCGCGCCAATTTGAACGAGATGATGCCGGGGTTCAGCGACCAAAAGGTGGCCGAGATGCATGAGATCGGCGCCCAGATGTACAACAACCCAGAAAAGATGGAGTCCATCGCCGAGCAAAACAGGCGAAACCTCCGAAGAGACGGTTGCCGTCGAACTCAGTTCGCGCTGAAGTCGCGACAGAACATCGATCTGGCTCCTACATCGCCTGAACATCGTATTCTCAAGGTCGAGTTCTTCGACATCGAGAAGGTGGCTATTCCGAACACTAGCCCAGTCGATCATCAGTTCATCACAAAGCCCACAACGTACAAGCGCGGCAAGGTGGACATGCTGAGGGCAACGCTTGGCGGCGTGGCCAACGTTATCTGGGACCAAGTCGATGAGACGTTCGCGATCCGCTACACGTACACACCCTTCGCCGAGCCCACGGGGCGCAACTACTTCACATACAACCACTGGTTCGGTGTCTCACGTGGAGGAGCCATCGAACGGGTGCTCGACCCTGGACTTGTGAGCTATGGAACGCCATCTGATGGCTGGAAACCAGTTGCTGGATATGCGGTTCCCTACGGCGTTTCAGCCGCGTATCTCGCCGCTGATCTGTACCAATCGGAGGTGACGTATTCAAAGCCCGTGGACGGCGTGCCATGCCCCCCCGACCCGCCCGAGCAATGCGAAGTGCCATCTGTTGGTGGTGACCCCGTACGTTGGTGCCCAGGGGCCTACGGTGCGAACATTGTTCTCATGTACAACGATGCCGCGAATCCAAGCCCGGATCGCTTCGGCAAAGAGTTCAATGACAAGCTTGCGGCCAATGCAAGCCGTAACGATTTCTCCGCGAACGCCGATCTACGCTCAGGCGTTATACGCGGCGTCAATGCTGGGAACAGTGATCTGGCCAAGCAGCTGATCGGCTCATGCCGACGTGATTCGGTTTCGCGTATTGATGTGATTCAGGGTGGCACCTACGGAGATCCCGATATTCAGATGTGCTCTGAGACCCTTGTGAACCCGTTTCCACAAGGTTGTCAGGGTGTCAAACGCAGTTTCGGCCTGGCATACGTCGGTGAGCACAACTTCATGTCGGTAACGGCATTCAACAAGGTCAAGGTGCCGATCATCGACCCAGTGACGAAGCTGCAGGTCAAGGACGCGGAGGGTTTCCCTCAATTTACCTACCGCAAAGATCCGATGAACGTGACAGGCTCCCTGCGAACCGACTTCACAATCATGGGGGCAGCTACGTGCCCAGCGGGGGAGAACTGCACCACCGAAAAGCTGCCTGACGATCCGCGCGGATCGAGCGAAGGCCAGTATGTAGAGTACCGCCATACCCCCATGGGAGGTGACCCGAAGCTCTTCGTGGTCAATGGCGTCTATGCACAGGCTGGAGGAACGGGAGACTTCACGGACTATGGCGTGTCTGGCTCAAGCTGGATGCCGACAGGCACGGTGTTCGCGGACGGCACACTGCACGAAGTCAGGCTAATGGCCAAGATCTACAGCATTGCGATTAACAGCTTCGCGGGCTGCGAGCGCTACATGCAGTACGCCGCAGACGGGTTCTGCAAGGGTGCAAAGCTGACCTGCACGGATACTGCTCCAACGCGGACGGTTGGCGACGTCACTTTCGGGCCCAACCTTCCGAACCGAGGGATCGTCGAGTTGCTCAAAAAATGGGGCACTGATGCATCAGCGGTCGTTCAACCAGACTACGACAACGGATCAGGCGCGGAGCCAACACCGAACGGGCCGCCACTCAAGCTGCTTGACGATCCGATGTGCTGGCAGGCTAACGCCGAATCGTTCACGAGCTGTGCCACGATGGAGGTAAGTAGCAGGCTGAAGACCTTCATGCGGGACGGTGCGGAATGGGCAACCGACTGCAATCTGGCGACGGACGACAACGATGTGCCGCTGGAAAGCTCCCCCTCATGCAAGCGGGCGACAACACGTGATGAGTGCGACAACCGATTCAAAGGAATTTTCACCGGGCAGTGCTACAACCCCTCGATTGCCTACGACTGCGGCGTTACCCGAGAGTTGAAAATCCCTGTCTCGGTGGAAGAGCAGGGCGATGCATGCTCGGGTGCAATGCGTTGCTTGGGGACAGAGTGTCATCGGCCGAACTTGACTGGCTCGCATCAAGGAGATTTCGCTCGCGCTGCTTCGGGCATGGAGGCCATCAATCAAATGGTCAATGAAATGGTGTGCGAAGAGACGGGCGAGCCACCAAAGAGCGTGGATCAGGCGTGCACGCCATATATCTTTGGTGGCAAGGCAATGTACTGCAAGATTCCGATTGGGCATCAGATCGGCCTCACACCAAATTGCTGCAAAGAAGCGAGAAAGGGGGCCAAATCAGCGCCCGGCTGGATGGAGTACCTGCAGGCGATGTCCGCATTGAACAAGTTGGGCCGGACGAAAGTGGTCCAGGATGTGATGGCGAGCAGCGACATCTACAACTCGATTGCTCGAACATTCGGTGATGTCTCGTCCGAAGTGACGAACCTGTACTCCTCGGCGGCGTCGTGGGTGACTGACAACCTGGTGGCACCGTTCCGCGCTTCTTTCGATACCCTCATAGGCTCGGAAGCCACTTCGGAGGTGGCGAGCATGGGGGTGGGGGAAGTGAGTAAAGGGTTGGGGATTGAAGGGCTAATGACACAGTTTCAACAGTTCCTCTACAAAGGTCTAAATGACGTCTTGATGAAAATCGGTGGTCAAGAACTTTCCGGCATGGTGTTTCAGGCCGCACCGGGCGGTGCGCTCAAACTAACTCCTGGAATGCAGAACTTGGTTGACGGATTAGGCACAGTGATGATGGTTTACTCAATCGCACGACTAATCGGCCACATAATCTTCGCTTGTAAGCAAGAGGAGTTCGAATGGGGAATGAGTGACAAGTGGCGTTTATGTACCGATGTCGGCTCCTGTTGTTCGAAGAAAGTCTTTCTGATTGGTTGCGTCGAGAAGCGGCAGCTATATTGCTGCTACAAATCGATTGTCTCGCGAGTGATTAGCGAACAGATAGTCTCCAAGAACCTTACGGGTCAGCGCCCCTATGGCTTTCGCTCTACAAAAGATGGGCGCCAACTGGGTGGCTGCAGCATAAATTGCGGAGGATTCACCGCGTTTGAGTTAGCGTCGATAGACTGGTCGAGGATTGACTTGACAGAATGGACAGATACATTGATTGAAGCGGGGCTTCTAAATCCCGCTGATCCGACGACAAACTTCGGTATCTCGCAGAACAAGATCAAGCCATCTATGGCGATTGCCGGAAATCCAGACACAGAAAATGCGTATGACCATAGAGTTCCAGCCGTCAAGTCTGCCGAGATCCTTGGAACGACTATGGACAGGGCTACAAGCTTCACCCATGCTCTTAAGGACGAAGTTGAGGAGCACTGCTACGACGCAAATAAGAAGAAAATGCCGTTCGTATATCCTGGGTGCAATACAAAGCCATAATTAGAATAAGCTGTTGATGGATTCTGCAGAAGGCTCCTAGAAACAACGGCCGGAGATCGGTTTGGCGGTTGCTTCCAACTCCCGGGGGGCGATGAAATGCCTACGGTACGCCATGCTCCAGATTTTCGATCGCCCCAATTTTTCTTGGAAAAGCTTCTGTTTCAGTAGCTTTTCGGGCCACTTTTCTTGGTCTCACTCCGTACGATAGGACGCGCAAGGGGGCACTCATTTGAGGAGCTCCTGTCGTCTTACGAAGGGGGATTGCGAGATGGATTCTGGCGCAGCATTGATGGCGGCAGTGGGTGGATTGGCAATCGTTGCGCTAGTGCTTGTTGGGGCAGCAAAGCCTGATGGCCAACGCGCGGGCGATGCACGGGATCGAAAGGCCCCCAGGTCGCCCGCCTCAGCACGGGACCGCGTCGGCGTTTCGCCCCGCCGAGCGGTGGCAGGCGGGGACGAGGATGATGGTACGGCACTCCCCCAATCCTCGCTAATGATTCCCCCGCCTGACGAGGCGCGCATCCAGGCGATCGCGCCCAACAACGACCCACGTAGGCGCTGCTGACATGAGTCTGCGTATGCGTATGAATGCGGGCCTTCTTGTGGGGCTGTTGTCCGGCTATTGCTTTGCCGGCGATGTTGACCAAGTGGTCACGGCCATCCGCGAATCTACTCAGGACACAACGAAGCTAACTGCGTGCCTCCTACTCAGTCAAGCGGCCAGCACATCGAAGGCGGACGCGCGAACCCAGAAGAAGGCCGTCGAATTGGTCACGCAGCGATTGAAGAATCAGGACGTGGCCATGTTGCGCGCCCGAGGGGATGTAGCGCGAAAGGGACTCTATGGCTATGAGCGCAACGAGGAGCTGGCATACCGCCTTTACTCTAAGGCCACACGTTCGGTAGAAGCGGGCTGGAATGGTGCGCTGATGCTCTATCGAAGAAGCCCCAATGGCGTAAGCGCAAGTGATGCCCGCCTGATCTTGGACTTGCTTCAGAAATCTGGCGCTGCCACGCAGAATTCGCGTGGGTTGGTCGGCTCATATTCACATTATGTTGCCGGCCTACTCAACGAGGCAGGCACGGCAGGCAAGCCAGATCTCAAGAAGGCATTTATCCATTACCGAACCTCGGCTCGCAATGCCTACGTGCCTGGCGCTTACCACTACATGCGCCTGCTGGTCCAGTCCATACCAAAGCTCCCGACTACCGAAAAGGGTGTAGTGATGCAAGAGATCCGGATGATGGTGAACCGCTGGAAGTGGCAATCCCCCGAGATCATGTTCTTGGCCGGAGACATCTACGCGGCCCGATGGCTTCCAGACGAGGACGGCTTCATGGCCCAGTACCACTGGCGAATGGCTGCAAGGATGGGTGCTGCTCGTGAAATCGCGGATTTTGAAGGGGCGCTAAAAACCCGGGTGCGCAGGCTTTCGCCTGAGATGGAAAAGCGTCTCGAAGAGGCTATTGAAGCAGGGTATAGAAACACAATGGCCGTTAAAAACGAACTCGAATTCGTCGATCTGTGCGCTGAGTGAATATGAAAACAATCCTTTTGTCGGTAGCAATAGCGACTATTGCAGCTTCCGCAGTTCAAGCGCAGCAAGCAGGAGATCCCTTCAAGAAGACAGAAGAGGGTTGGTTCTGGTACCAGGTCGAGCCAGAGCCGAAAGAGCCGCTCAAAAATGAGGAGGCCCCACAGCAGCTGAAGAAGCAAGCGCCCGCAGTTATTCAAATCGGCAAGCCTAAGAAGCCAGAAGCGCTATCGGTGGAATGGTTCCAGACTGAGTACCCACGTCTGCTCAACAATGCGGTGGACAACCCTACCGACGAGAATGTCCAGGCGTACCGCTATGCAACGCGGGTGATGCTGGATAAGGCAAGCAATTTCACTCGGACCTTTCAGCGTCAATCGCTTCTGGATCCACTTCTGGATGAGTCAGTACGCTCACCATTCTCCAGTGCAATGCGAGGTAGCTACCAGCGGTGGTCCTTGGAACAAAAGAGGAAGGCCACGGAGGCGATCTCAAAAAAAGCCGGCTTGTGGGTCTTCCTAGACGATAAGTGCCATTTCTGTTCGCTTCAATACCCAATCGTGGAACGAACAGCGAAAGAGCGTGGATTTGAGGTGATCTACATCACCCCCGATGGGGAGCGGCCAAGTTGGCTCATGGGGAAAAGCGACGTTCGGAAGGATGACGGCCAAGGCCGCCACCTAAAGATACAGGTAAGGCCCGCCGTCGCGCTGGTGGCGCCGCCGGACAACATCACCGTGATTACTCAAGGGATGCTGTCTCAGGATTTGCTGGAAGAGCGGATTCTGATCGCCGGGGATGTTGCTGGACTGGTTACTGGGCAAGCACGTAAAGATGCGTTCCCTGAGGAGCGAGGAATCCTGACGACCGAAGACATCAAGGAAATTGGCCGCGCGCTTGAAAAGGATCCGAAAGCAATTGTCCCCAGCGCGCAAGAAAAAATTCAAAAGAGGTATTGACATGGCAAAAGCTCGAAGGTTCAGAGCTACCGTAACCGCAATCACAATTGCAGCAATGGCAGCCTTAATGCCTGCCGAGGCTAGTGCGGGCCTAAAGGAAGCAATGAATGACATGTTTGTGACCACTTCAACAAATGCACAAACATACAAATCGCAGCGCCTTATGGGGGTTTACGGCGGATCGCTATCTATACGATCGCCCGGAAGAGGCATCAACATTGTCCAGTTTGCACCCCCCAGAATTGACGCGGGGTGTGGTGGAATCGATATCTTCTTTGGCAGCTTCTCATTTATAAATGGTGCGCAGTTTGAACAGCTCTTGCGCTCTATCGCTGCGAATGCTACAGGGTTCGCCGTAAAGGCCGCCATCAAATTGATGTGCAATCCATGTGACGAGATTTTATCGCGCCTTCAACAAGCAATGGAAACACTCAATTCAATGGCGAAAAACACATGTGCCATTGCGAACTCCATGGTTTCTGGCTCGATTGAGCCTAAGCTGAAGGAGCAAGCTGCAAGAGTGGGGACGGCGCTATCTGGCGCGCTTAGCTTAACTGCGGACTGGGTCTCCGGGGAAAGTAAGCGTCAAAGTCAAACGCCTTCGGACGCAGCAACGGCTGGTGGAAATGCACAAGCCCGAGATAACAATCCGAATGTGGGCAATTTCGTGTGGCGCGCTGCAAATGAGACAATGGGTAAAGGCGCTAACACCCTCCAGGTCTTCATGACAAAAAGGCAAGCAATTGAAATAATCATGGGTTTGTTTGGTACCACTGTAAACCGTGCAACAGAGGCCGGTGAGAGCTGCGGACCAGGTGTGAATCCGGAGGTCTGTGATCAACCGGTGCAGACATACCCTTCGAAGATTGCCAATTGGGACCAGGTTCTCAAAGCCAGCAGATTTAGTCCTGATGGAGTCGGGATTTACTCGTGCATAAATGAAAGTCAGGAATGTACAAAAATCGATTCCAGCAGGAAACTTCCTATTAGCGAATGGGGTGGTGTCGAGGATATTGTCAATCAAGCGCTGTTTGGAACTACCAGGCCTGAGATTAGAAGTAACTGGACGGATAGCTCCATTGTTGGTTCTTTTGCCAATAAGAGGCCGCTTGTTTCAGGATCGCTCGATGCGAGGTCTCAGGCTATATTGGATATGACACCATTTCCTTTGCTGCATTTCTTGCTTGAAGCGCAGAAGATACCAGGCGCACCTGAACAGATCGGCCTGATCGTGGCTCAGTATTTGCCAGACTACTTCGGCTATATGCTCGGCATCGAATTGCTTACCATAGGAAAGTCGGCCTTCACTGAGCAAACGAAAGCCATGATGCCAGATGGGTACGCTGCGGAGTTGAAGATCAAAGAAGAGGCGCTCATGAAGATGCGGCCTGATGCCGACAAGATGAACTCTATGGTCAAAGCTGTATACGACTCGTTGGTCATAAATCAACGGCTAACTGCATCTCAAATGCGTGGCGCGTCCGGCTCTGGCGACAAGCGCTAAGGAAGAATATGGCGTTTACTATCTATACAATTTCCGATCCTGTCGTGATCGGAAGTGCGATGACGTCGATGGCTATGTTCTTCGGTCAAGAGTCATTGGTTGGTTCGATCGTCAAGACTGGGCTATTGATATCGCTCCTCTTCATTCTTGGCCAAACTGTCGTCCAAAAAGGCTTGCGGCTCGATGTAATATTGATTCAGCTAATTGTAGTTTGGGTTGTTTTTCTTCCTAAGACGACTGTCAATATAGAACAGTTTGATAATTCGGCGCCGCCACGGGTCGTGGACAACGTGCCGTATGCAATTGCGCTTCCCGCAACGCTGGCCGGCAGCTTTGCCTTAATGATGACCAATCGAATAGAGCAGGTAATGGTCAACGTTAATGGAGACTATCTATCGGTGTCTGGTGATGTGCACCCATTCTCGCCTGCACGGGTGTTGATGAGCTTCGCAGCTTGCCCTCTTGAACCGCTAGGTTGCCTTTCTCAGAATCTAGTTGAGACAATGCGCCTTGCGGTACGCTACTGTTCAGGCCCTAGCTTGTCTAAAGCCGAATTTGCTAACCAGCGCTATGTTTTGAAGGCACTGTCGGAAACTCTGACGGAGACTGGAAGTACTGTAATCTATGATGATGGTAATCCGTATGTAACGGGCGGTGGCGGCGGACGCGCTGCGTCCTGCTCAGAAGCGGCCTCATACCTTAGAAACTATGAGGATAGTGTTGGCAATGGAAGCAGTAATGAGGTAACTGAAACAATAAAAAATCTCGCAAACAAAGCAGAAATAAAGCAAAACAAAGCAGTCATTCGCGATGATGGGACGATTGACTATGATACCGCCATGGGAATGATCAATAAGTTGACCGATAGCTCCTCAAGGATTGATACCAGGAGTGTCTTCAACATCATGACATATTCAATGGCCGATTCGCTGAAGTATGTTGGCCATACGCCAATTGATCAGCCGATTTCCATCATGAGAGACTCGGGCTTGTTCAATTGGGCAAAATCTGAGGCCTCCCAAAGCATGATGGTAAGTACAACAGCTCCAAAATTCATGGATGTGTTGTTCTTTATATTCATTGCAAGTACGCCGATAGTCATGTTTATGCTTGCTGCTAATCCCCAAAGTGGGGTAAAGGTGGCTGTATCGTATATCGTATTTGGGCTGTGGACTCAAAGCTGGATTCCGATGATGGCAATCATTACAAGTTGGTATCAGCGAGATATTCTGAGTATTCCTGCGCCTATTCCTCCATTGGGCGAGCCTTTATCCCCTGCGTACATGGCGATGATGATGCGCCAGACGATGACATCGACGATAGCAGCTGGGAACATGATCCAGAATGCTCCATACCTGATGTTCGCGATACTTACTGGCTCGATGTTTGCCATGTCGAGCATGATCAGCAAAGCGGTGCCTAGCGGGAGTGGTGGTGGCGCTACAGGAGAAGCAAGCGGCGCAGGTGGAAGCTCTGGCGGTGGGAAGGGCTCGCCTCTTGTTGGCGGCGCAGGATCCGCTGGCAGTCCTATTCTTGCGCAGCGCGCGGCAATTGCCGGATCCGAAAACGCAATGCGTGGAGGTATGACAGGCGATTCCGTTGGAGTGCTTGGCGATGCGTCTGCGAATTTATCTGGTCTGGGGAGCATAGATTTCGGCGGCGGTGTTGCAAGCTCAGCAAATTATTCATCTGAAACATCGGCAGCCGCACGCAAGAAGATCGAGCAATCGCAATCGCAGGCACTGAACGATACTTCTTCCCTCATCGCATCTGGTGGTAAGTACCTCGACGGTGCAAAAGTCGCAAGCTATCTTTCTAGCAAAGGTCACACGGTAACCTGGGACTCTGGTACTGGAACGCTTAGTTCCGATGGCCAGTCAGTCAACTTACGCACTGGGCACATGAATAGTGCTGCGAGAAATGCAGCCTTGTCTGGAAATATCCAAGCGGGTTTAAACACTAAGGATTCGCTTCCAGGTAAGGTGCTTGGGGCCATTGGTGGGGTCTCTGCGAGTGTCGGTCTCCAAGCATCAACTGGAGTTACTCACGGTTCAACGCAAACGGCGGCACTTGACGAGTTACAGAGCCTCAGGAAGGAGACCAGTACCTCGGCTGGGATTCGTGATGCAGCCTCTACTGGTGAAAACGCGAGCACCGGATCCTCAGGAAAATCTGGCGCACAATGGTCGGAAATAGGACAGAAGGCAACTCAGCTAGGGAATACCCTCACTCAGTTGGCGTCTAGCACTAAGGCATTAGATGAGGCGGATAAACTTTCTAAGACCGCTGCTATGGACGCTTCGGCAAAGACTGGAGCTAAGGTCGAGGGATCTGACTTTGTAAATAAGTGGGGCCAGACTCAGCTGAGTAAGAACGGGAGCGATTCCCGACATCAGGCTGACGCGCTTGGGAAGATTCAGAATGCATTGGGCGGCTCGCTAAATGGCGAGGCACTTCAAGGATTCCTTGGCTCTTTCGCAAACAACTATAAGCAACTTGAGCAGGCATTCGGGTCTGGCATGAGCAGAGATCAAATGGCTGGTGCAGCAGCCTGGAAATCCTTGTCCTCAATGAATTCATCAGCGAATAGCCCTTCGGAGAAACTATCCGCCCTGAGTGCGATGGCTAAGTTGGCAACTGCCGCCAATATCGCGGATGTTTCAGCTGGAGTTACTGCAGCCGCTGCTGCCGTTGAGCGCGTAGCATCTGTAGAAAGGGGACTGGCAGGGATGCAAGCAAATATGACGCCAGTCATTGCCAAGACTGAGGGAGCGGTTGCAACCGGGCTCAATCCGGCCCGCCAAAACGAGATTACAGCCAGTGCGTCCGAAAGGATTGCCGGAAGTCGCGCAGCGGCAGGTGGAATATACGGGCAAACTGTTTCTCAGACTGGCGCGGTGGAGGCGAGAGGCAAGGAGTCAGTCGGTGAAAGCCACCAAGGTAATGTTGCGTTTGAGAGGCATGTGGCTGATGGTTCGCCTCTAATCAATAAGCTTGATACTGCTACGGGGCGCCAGCAGTTTGCACCGTCAAACGATGGTGCCAGCTATGCAATCAGCGACAAATCTCAGCCTTCCGAATACGGAGTGAAACCTGGCGCTGGGAGTGTTGGTACAGTATCTTCGGCGGTAAGCGGTGCGACTGGTAAAGCGATAAATGCAGCAGGCTCGGTCGCCGAGTCAGTTACGGGCAGTGCTAGCGCGGGAGCCGACGTTGCAAAAAACCTTGGAAAAGACATAGTAGGGTCTTCAATTCAGGGACCAGGAACGCCGTCTTCAAACGGGGATCTTCTAACTGGGGGCAAAAAGGCTAGTCCTGACAGCCATACCATTTCACCAACTGCCTCTGCCATAAACAGCGGAACCGTGAACATGCTGGGTGCTGCGGGAGCTTTGTCCACGTCATTAACAAGTGGAATTAACGCGGGGAGCTCTGTTATACAGACCATCTCAAAAGAAATCGCCGGACCGTCATCACTGAGCGCAGGCGCGCAGCCTTCAAGCGGGCAAGCGGCTCCTGTTAGCTCGGTGCCAAAGTCTGATTCTGGAGGCGTCTCACCTGCCGCGTCCGCGATAAGCGGAGGAACTGTAAACATGCTGAGTGCAGCTGGTTCGTTGGCGGCATCAGCGTCGAATGGCATTAGCGCGGGCAGCGCAGTTGTACAGAACGTGTCAAGAGAATCCGGCAGCACCTCACTCCCGACTCTTGGAACACCTCCCTCTATTGGACAGGCTTCGCCTTCAGGTGGCCCCGGGATGGCTCCAGGCCAAGATGTACCTGCAAAGCCGGAAAAGGGATCGCCGTCGGGCACGCCTTCTGGTCAGACTCCAGGCGGAAACGCAAAGAGAACGATTGCTCCTCCTAAATAAGAAGAGGCCCTTTCGAGGGCCTCTTTCTACTCTGCGTCATGATTTCTGTGATGAATATTACAAGAATTCCACTGCCTTTCTGGATTAATTACATCTTTCATGGATTCTTCAAATAAATCAGTATTTTCAGGATGGCCGTTATGGCTATCTGATACCTTATTAGATTTAATCTTTTTTGCGTTGGTGCGCAAGATAAAATAGATCGCTATAGCTGCAGCAAAAAGAAACGCTAGAAAATTCAACTGAATCATTTGTTTCCCCTTTCTGGCATAATTATATGAGGTGTTGCATCTAATTGCAACTGCTAATTAATAACAGGATGGCCCAGATTTAGCGCAATTGGCTCCATGGGCTCGCATCGGGTGATCACCGAGGAGGAATTTCCGTGAAAAGTGCATTCTTTTCGAGCTTTTCGGGGCAAAAATGGCCTGCCTTGTCGATAGCATATACGAGTCTATAGTCACTCTTGAGCCAGCCCATGTCCCGCGAGATCAGTCGTAAGGTAATCCGCCGCTTGCTGGAGGTCAGCGCTGTTTTCCTCCTTAGCGGCATGTCGCTCCTCCATGCGTGCGAGTCAAAGCTGCCCCCGGGCGCTTCAGCGAGGGCGGACGAGTTCATCAAGGAGGGCAAAGCATGGAAGGCATATGGTGCGATGAACATAGAGGCTTCGAGAGGTAGTGGAGGGGCCTATCGGTACTTGGCGACAATGCTAGAGAAGGGGCGAGGCGTTGAGCGCAGCGCCTTCGCTGCTCGGCAGTTGAATTGGATGGGTTCGCAATACCACGACGCCGATGCGATGTTTCACGCCGCCAAGGATTTTTATGCGCGCGGACATCGCAATGACGGTGATGATCTAGCCGAAAGAGCCGTCCGATGCGGGCATCCAGAAGCGGCGTTACTTCTGGCGGAACGGCGCGCTATGGAAGGTAGAGCCAGTGAGGCGTTGACATTCCTTACGCTGGCTATCGAAGCCAGTCTCCCTCGGGCGAAGTATTTTCTGGCCGAAGTGTATGACAAAGGTTCTCTTGGTCTGCCGAAGGACTATGAGCGTGCATTCTATTGGTACTCGCTTGCAGCGAAGGACGGCATCGCGGAGGCAAAGTCCGCGATGGCTTACTACTTCGTTCGCGGTTTGCATGGGCAGCAGGATGATCTTGCAGCACTGCATTGGTATCACGAAGCGGCGAAAGGCGGACATGTTGATTCGATGACCGCCTATGGCTGGATGTTGATGACCGGTAAGGGCGCTTCAGTGGACATTGGGGAAGCAAGCTACTACCTCAGCCTGGCCGCAAAAAATGGTGATAAGCAAGCAGCGAAGTTCCTCAAGGAAATCAAAATGAAGCGCGATGAACGAATCCAACTTTCTGCTTCCCCTGCGCTCAAAAATGATTAATTGTTATATGGCCCAAGTTTGCGCAGTCTTTGCAAGTTGGCTCGGTATTGCAAGTTTAGCAAGCGGCCTGAAATCGTACAGCACTGGAATGCATGTGATTCCGCACCGATCTAGGGGGGGGCAGTTCCTAGCGGAATTGAAGGGCGCAGCACTGCAGATCCTGCTGAAGTTGCAGACCGCAGTGGACAGTTCGCGTGATGCTTTGTCACGGCGAAACATCAGCCTTGCCATGGTGTTTGCCATTGTGCTCGCAAGTGGCGCTACGCAAGCGAGACCGACTGATGCTCAGATTGCACGAAATAACTTCGTCCAATCTATTCCTGTGCTTCCATGGCTTAAGTTGGCTGAGACAACTATTCATGAGGTGCGGACGCCGATTCAGCAGCTAAAGAGCCAATATCAGGGAGCTTTACTTATCCAAGAAGGCACGTCGGCGGAGACTGGAGGCATGTTTATAAACCTCTCCATGGCCTTGCCAGAGGGGATGTTGAATGAGCCTGGCCTTCAGATGCTGACGCTGGATTTCGATGAGCGAAAGATTCTTCAAATGGTCGTCTTCAGAGTCAATCGCGGATGGAAGGACAGGAATCTCACACCCTTGGTTGAGAGGATGACTGGCCGCTACAGAAACCTGGCTGAGCCGGATTTCCTGGGGGATCCTGACAGCGAGGCAACTGACAAAACATTGCTATTCGATATAGGGCGGTTCGCTATCGAAGTGCGTTTGCCGCAGCACGGAACTTACGCAACGGCAACGTTCACCACCAAGACTATTCTGAAACGGTTGCGAACAGTAGATAGCACGATTCACATCTTCGGCGACATACTCGATAGGTGACATGGAGCGAGATAGGACAACTCTGCTTATTGCGAGATCTAGATCATTTGTAACCGGGGGGCACAGGCAAAAACCAAGAATCGAAAATTCTGCGGTGCTGATGCCGACTGAGGGCTGGTTCTGGCCAAGGTGAAGCTGATCGATGTTGGTGCGAAGGCGAATGTAGAAAGGGGCGGCAGGACCGTGTTGCGGTGTGAGCTCGTCAAAGGGTTAGAGCGATGCGGACCGGGTGAAGGTGCTCGGCAGGCAGCTGGTGGCCGCCGCCCAGCTCTTCCCAATTTGGGCACTGCCGCGTACGTGTTGGAGATCGAGAGCTTCAAGCTGCAAGGTGCAGGGCCATCGCTCTTGGAGGACAGGTCGCCACAAGCCATGGGGTGTTCAGCGGTTGCAGCGTTGGCACTTGGCCGGTGGACTCCAAGGACCTTCAATCAAAGCCGACGTTGAAAAAATGCAATTAATTAGCAATAAAGTAATTGCAATAAATTGATGTGTAGTAAGCAAAAAAGCTCGCTTTCATGGGGTTTCATGTAGAGCTATTTTGATTGCAAATAAAGTGGAGCAATAATTGAAATGATGATTAGCAAACTTATCGCTGCAGCGCTGACGCTCATGGCTACAGCCACGCTGAGCCACGCTTCCCCAGAGACGGATGCCTTGTCCCAGAAGTTGATGAAGTCGATGCCCGGCCTGACTATCGACTCGCTTAGTCCGAGCGCCATCCCCGGCCTCTACGAAGTCGTGTCGGGAGGGGACGTGGCGTACGTGACTCTGGACGGCGTACACATGATCCAAGGGACGATGTTCAACGTCCCTGCCCGAAAAAATTTGTCCGAAAGGACGCTCTCCACGCAACGCGCAAAGGCGCTGCAGGACTTGGATCCCGCAAGCCTGATCGTCTACAAGGCCTCGGGCCCGGAGAAGCAGGTGATCACGGTGTTCACAGATCCCTCCTGTCCGTACTGCCACCGTCTGCATGACGAAATCCCCAAGCTGAACGAGTTGGGTGTAACGGTGCGCTACGCGCTCTATGCCCGTTCCGGTGAAGGAACCTTGACCTCGCGCCAACTTTCGGAGGTTCTCTGCGCCGCAGACAAGAAGACTGCCCTTATGCGGTTCTTCGCGAACCCTTCCTTGAATTCCTCTGGCGCTGATTGCGACCAGGCACAAGGACTTGAGCGCATTGCTCGCGCCGCCAACCAGGTTGGTTTGAAGGGGACTCCACACATCGTGACGAACACTGGCTACGCGTCGTCTGGCTACATGCCTGCGCCTGAGCTTCTACGGGCCATCCAGCAGGGAAGCTGAGTATCATCTGTCTGCGCTGTCCTTTTATCCTCCCTCCCTCCCTTGTGACAGCGCCTTCGCCGCCCCTTTTTGGGGCGTCTTTTTTTGGTTCCGGCTGGTGAGTAAAAGCGTTTCACGAGATGAAAATGGAGTTGACATCATGTGTTCGGCTTTGCTTGAAACTTTACTTCTGCAAAATTTGAAGGGAGAATTTCGTGGATGAGCAAAAAAGTTGCCACGAAAGAATTGGTTTTCACGATTCCCGAGGATCTGCAGTTCTCGGACTTGGAACTCCGTCTTGACGATGATGGGCTGGTGCGGTTCAACTGGGAGGCGATCGAGCGTCTGTGCGCGACCTCCAACATCAACCCGGACTTTTTCAAGCTCTCGTCCCCCGAATACGTCGGAAACTTGATTTCCCACTGGTATGGCGTGCACCTTTACAACGGGGGCGCCCACGATCCAGAGCAAGAACGCGCCCTGTCTTACGGTGACACCATGCACTGGGGCAGCGAGCAGTTCCAGCACAGAGCCGGTACGGCCTAGTTCGCCCAGCTCCAGTAAGAACGCCCCGGAGAGACGACCTCAGGGGCGTTTTTTTTTGGTTTGCCGGCCGGTTACTTCTTGGTGAGCAGTCTCTTCCAGTCAGCTTGGCTTGCTGGAAGCGGGACGTTGACCATCCGTTCTTTCTCGCCGTCGTAAACGAGTGGCAGGGTGTCCAATCGTGCGAGCAGTGCCTGGGTGCTGTTGTCCTCCATCTTGAAGACCCCGGTACCTAGGATGCGCTTCACTTCGGAGTCCTTGCCCATAGACTTGGGCTGGAGCCAAGCCACATCTCGTGCTTTCTCCGCAAACTCCATGGCCTTAGCGAGCCCGGTGCCGCTGATCGTCTCCGCGCCGTAGGCAATGGCCATTGCGGCCGTGGCGAACTCGTCGTGTCCTGCGGACACAAGCACCAGGCGCAGAGGGCGCACCGCCGCGCCTTCGCGGCGCAGAGCTTGGTGAAATCTCACCAAGTTGAGCAAGCTGTCTCGCCCAGCCTGTTTGCCCAAATCCACCACGAAGCTGACAGCCGAACCGGCGCCGCCTGGCACAACAATGGCGTGCATGTCCTGTGGCCGCAGAGCCTTGGCTGGATTGTCGGCAAGCTCACCACGAACGAAGCGCTCCGTGTCCACGTTCACATCGCGGTTCTTCTGCATGTCGATCATCATTCCGACCATGAGGTACCGCTTGGACTTGTCCGTGTAGAAGACGTAGAGCTCTTTTTTCCCTTCAGGTGTCGCATCAGAAAAGCTCGTGGCCTCAACCACATAGCCCTCCAGACCAGGGAATGGTGCCTCTACACGGCGGATCACCTTCGGGTTTTCGACCCTGTAGTTCGCATCCGCGCCCAGCATGTCCTGCAACCTCTTACTGTCCTTTAGCCAGTCAGGGAGGTCCTTGCTCTTGGAATCGATTGGTTCCGAGCGCAGGACGCTAGGAGCATCAAGGGCCGCAGGAGCGGCTGCTGCGTCTTGTCCCTTGGGCTTGCCATTTTTCAGGAGACCTCCAAAGTCAACCGCGTGAGCGCTTAGATGGGCGCACAGGCCGATGATCGATGCGGATAGGATGAGCCGTTTAAAGCGCATGTCCAGCCCCTTGAATGATGCGGCTCACCATTCCGTTGAGCAGGAGGAGAAACTGCTGGGGATTGCCCTGCGCGTTGTCGGGCGTCACGACGAAACGCCCCGCCAGCGCAACAGAAGGAGTGGAGGTGAGCTTGTACGTCCGCACGAGTCGAGCGTGGCTCGAAACGCGGTTCTCGACGCCCCGGCCGCGCCCCTTCAGGTACGCCTGGACTGCCTTGCCCTCACCGCCTGCTTGGACGATTGTGCGCAGCACGTCAGTAACTGTGAGCCTGCCTGATGGGGGCGTTCCCAACTCGGGATCACCCTGCAGCTTCATGTACATGAGGTAGTCGTAAGTTTGTATGGCTTGCGGCGCAACGTCTTGCGTGATCAGTCGGCCCAGCACCGCGTTAAATGCGTTTTCGCCTTCGCTGGTGATCAACGGGGTGGCCTCGAAGCTGAGAGGCTTTGGAAGGGTTGCTCCCCATTGCACCAGGCCATTGTGATAGTTGCGGCAGAAGGGACAGTCGTACGAAAAGAGCAGACGAACCCGGGTCAAGTCACCCTTGATAGGAGGGTTCAGAACCTCGTACGGCTTCATCTCGCCAGCGTCGGTTACAGGCGTTCCGGCCTTCGCCGGCAAATCGGCTGCTTTTGACGGGAGTGCAAGGCTTGCGGTGATGCCTGCAAGGGTGGCGAGAGCTTGTCGCCGTTCTGTGAGGAGTGTCATATTGAGCAAGGGGTTCAAAGAACTTCGCGTCCGGTGACATCCAGGGCCTCTGCCAAGGAGGTGTCACCACTGAGCACGTTGAGCATCGCGTCATGGAGCAATGTCCGATACTGCGGCTGCGTCTCGGCGGCGCGGGCGAGATCCTTCAGGCTGGACTCTTCGATCGCCAGCCGCACAGCCTGCGTGGGCAGCAACAGTTCATAGATGCCCTTGCGACCACTCCATCCGCTCTTGCAATGCTCGCAACCGTGGGGGTTATGTGTGTACAAGGAGGAGTGGGCGGAAATCGTCTCGGCGGGCACGCCCGATTTTTCGATGAGCTTAGCCACTTCATGAGTCAGCGGGGCCGCGAGCCGGCAGTGCTGGCAGAGCCTTCGGACTAGGCGCTGAGCCAAGATTCCGCCCATCGATGCAGCCAGGACGTTGGGGTCCACTTTCAGATCCAACATGCGGCTGAGTGTCATGAGCGCCGAGTTGGTATGGAGAGTCGTCAGAACGAGGTGACCGGTAAGGGCAGACTGAGCAGCAATACCTGCAGTCTCGTCATCGCGTATTTCGCCCACCAGGATTACGTCCGGGTCTTGCCGCAACATCGCCTTCAATGCCTTGGCAAATGTCAGCTTCGGGTTCACCTGAGCCTGCGTGAGTCCCTCGATGCGGTACTCGACCGGGTCCTCGATAGTGATGATCTTGACGGCCGGTTTGATCAGCTGGAGCAACACGCCATAAAGCGTGGTCGTCTTTCCCGACCCTGTTGGTCCGGTGACCATCAACATACCTTGAGGCTGGCTTATGACGCGCTGAAGTGCCGCGTGAATGTCCGCTGGCATCTCCATTTTGCTTAGGGGGGTCAGGTTTTCACTCTTGTCGAGCAGGCGGCAGACGATGGACTGCCCCCGCGCCAGGGGAAGGATGCTGACGCGAAATTCAACGTTGCGGCCGTCAACGCTCATCTCGAATTTTCCGTCCTGGGGGGCTTGCGTTTCGATCAAAGAAAAGCGACACCTGGAACGAATCTTCCGGTCCACCTCACGCCCGATGGCGAGAGTGAGGCGGCCTTCCTCTTGAAGTTCTCCCCTCAACCTAAAGCGGACGAGACAATCTGATTCTTGGTCGTCGAAGTGCACATCGCTGGCTCCGCGACGAGCAGCTTCCCTGAACAGATCGTTCATGTAGGTGGCTACGGGCGCGTCCTTGGAACTGGTTGAAATGAATTCCGCAGCAGGCCCACTGGTCACCTGCATCGCGACTTGTTCGGATGAAGAATTAGCGTTCATAGATTCTTAAATTGACGCGTAATTGTCCGATAAAAAATTGCTTTGTGTCAATAATTGTTACACCTCTGCGTGCGCTTCTAGGTGTTCTATTTAATTGGCGTAAATGTGCAATTAAGTATTGCAATTCTCTGCAATTCGTCCAAAATTGGAACTGTCTTGCGGGAGCTGTTCATCCGGGCAGCGAGCCACAAGCGTTTGCCCTCCGGGGTTTGGAGCATCCATGTCGCCTCACCTGCCCGGCACGAAGCCGGAATCCCTTGAGATCCTTGGGAAGATCCTCCCGCCCGCGCAGATCCGCCGCTTCGAGCGCATGGACCGTATCTCGCAATGTGTGGAAGTTGCCTCGAACCTAAATGCTCGCCATCTCTACATGGAGGACTCCGAGCTGGGGGGCCAGCTTGCCGAGCTTTTGAAGCTGCTCATCCGCGAGAAGGCTGAAGCGCAGATGGAGCACTTCCACGCTTTGGACGATGCAGGAGCGATCAATGCCGGACGGCCCTTTGGCTTTGCCGAAGCACCTAAGTTGATGCCGCGCTTTCGGGATCGAATCACCTCTCTTATCAAGCGCGGGCGGTGAGCATGGACAAGCTTTTCACGCGCGTCAGCGAACGCGCCACTGGTGCATTCCTGGTGGAGTGGCAGTGGTTGCCGCACGGTGCGGCCCAACCTACGGTCGGCTCCCTGAGCTTTGAGGTCGATGCCTACCATAAGGATGATCGCGGGGCCCTGGCAGAACTTAAGGGGCTGTACTACTTGCTTGAGCACAAGCATGTGCACGGCGAAAGGCGGCTCGGAAATGGCGTCAAGCTTTGCGTTTCAAGCGGCGCCATCCGAAAGGCGCTCGCGAAGAACGCCTTGAAGAAAACCATGTCCGGAAAGACTGACAAGGCAGCTGTTGCCAATGCGGCCACCTTCCTCGCGACCAAATACTTTGAGGCGACTGTAGAGGTTGCTCGCTGGCCAGAAATGACGCCGAAGTCCGTTGTGCCTTGTGAAGAAGTAGAAGACCTTGGTAGGCAGTTCGACCGTATCACCATCGACTGCCCTTTGTTGGGCGAGTCTGTCTCGCTGTCGCGGCACGCCATGCATCGATACGTCGCACGGATCGACCAGAAGCGCGACAAGCTCGATGAATCGGATTTAAGCAGCGTGGCGGACGCACGATGGACCGCTGCTTGGCGCTGGTTCGCACGCATCTTTCCCAATCCCAGCCTTGTCCGCGCTGAATTGCTTCCGAAGGTGAAGGCGAAGTTTGAAGCCAAGTACGGCAAAGATTGCCACTACCTCCATTTCCAAGATGCGGGTGTGCTGCTTGTAGTTCGGAGAGACTCCGTGGGGCTGATCGTCGCGACGGTCATTCGCCTGTCACCCTATGAGCCGCTGATCGTGCTTCCTGATTACATGGTTGGGCAGGGCCTCGTAAAAGGGCATCTCCACCTGTCTCGTAAATAGGCATCGAGCCTAAGGTGCATCATGAAAAATTCGATTTTTCAACTGTGGCAGACGGTCGAGGCCCTGACGCCCGCTGAAGCGGCCCGCATCGACGCAGCTGATCCGATTTCCCCCGTGTACGGGCTGGCGATTGATAGTGTGATGCCTTGGGAGGATGTCGCTCACCAGCGCAAGCGGATCGAGGCCGGATGGCGCTGGCAGTACATCGCTCAGTGCGGCATCTACTCCGTCGATGAAGTCTCGCGCCTTCTCGTGTCGGCTGCGTCCATGCCTGAACTCCCATGGCAGGAGCGATTGGGAGCTCGGTCACGCCTTTTCGATCTGGCGATGGACAGCAATGGATACCCCATCGCACATACATTCGCACTTTCGCTAGCCGCCTGGGCGAGCGGCCTGCTGATCCGCGAGCGGGGAGATGTCGAGAGTCTCTTAAGTGGCGGGGTGTCGCGGCTTGAGGGACTTCCGGTGCCAGGCAACACGCTTCCAGAGGTTCGAAGTGGCTATGCGGGCTTTGACATGCTCTCGATGGCGCTGATGCAACTGGTAGCGGACCAGGTCGAATGCATGCGAGAGGAAGCGCGCCCTGCTGGAGTGGCTTGGCTTGCGCAACTCGCTCATGAGGTGGCTGAGCGTCTGGGCATCCCTTTGATCGCTTTCGACAAGCGGGCTCCGCTGCGTGTTCGTTCTGTGCGCGTCAAGGTAGCAACGCAAGACATCGACTCCTCCGCCAAGCCCAGTGCCCCGGACATTCTTACAAGTTTCTTTGTGGAGGACCTCGGTCGTGCGGAGGCTGCCTTCTCTACGGGCAAAGCAGGAAAGGGGCTGAGTCAGTTCATTGCGGCTGGCACAGGTAATTTCGAAGTTGATCGAGTTGATGTGCGTGATGAGGACTGTGTCGAGGTAGTGCTCGACCGCATCCGCCCGGACAGGATCCCCGTTGGTAGGTGGCCCTCGGACCACGCCTTGGTCTTCAGCCAGCAGCTGGCAGTGAACGAAGCCGTCTCAACGCTGGGCGATGACGCTGGGCTGTTCGCGGTTAACGGGCCGCCTGGTACCGGTAAGACGACGCTGTTGCGAGACGTGGTAGCGTCAGTCGTAACCCAGCGAGCCATGCAGATGGTCAAGTCGCGTACGCGGAAGTTCACGGACAAGCAGGTCTTCAAACTATCCGGGGTGTCGCTACCCTTCTACAAGATGCACGAGTGCCTTCAGGGCTCCTCGATCGTCGTAGCGTCCAGCAACAACGGGGCCGTCGAGAACGTGTCTCTTGAGCTCCCGGGCGCCCAGGCCGTGTCTCAACGAGTCAACCCGTCGTACTTCCCCGAGATTGCGTCGAGAATCATCGGTAAGCCCGCATGGGGTCTGATAGCCGCGCCCCTCGGTAAGCGCTCGAACCGCAGCGAGTTCCTGAGCCGCTTCTGGTGGGGCGAGAGTCGTTCCGCAGATCCTGACTCCGAAAAGGCACCCGGCTTGCGCGAGCTGCTGCGCTCCATTCAACAAGGTGTGTTGTCGCCGCGCATTTCCTGGGATGACGCTGCCGCAAAGTTCAAGGAAGCTGTGGAATGCGAAGAGCAAATTCGCGCCAAGATGCTGGCGCTGTCAAAGTTACCTGAGCATGTTGCCCACATCACGCTTCGACGGAACAGTGACCAAGCGGCACTGACTCACATTGAGGAGCAGCTTTACGAGCGGGAGTCGGTGTCCCAGGCTCTACGAGTTCAATCCAGCCTCGCTACAAAAGACCTGTGGGCTGCGGTAGAGGCGGTCAACCGGGCAGAAACGGCTCAGAAACTCCATTCCCTGACTAAGCCCGGTGCACTCGCTTGGATGGCGACGTTGGGGCTGGCAGCCCGGGAATGGGGTGAGAGAAACCAGGCGCTTCTTAAGGAAAGCCATGCAGCACGCCAAGCTGCCATCGCCAAGCAAGCCGCACTCGATGCGATCACTTCTGAAATGGAGCAACTCAACGCACACATCGAAGCACTTACCAAGCGACAGAATCTGCTGGCAGAAGCGATTGATGCAGCCGAGGCCAACTTGGAAACACACGAATTCAAGCTGCGCGCGGCGATCAGCGAGTTGGGCTCCAACTGGCCGATGATCAACGTCGATCCATCGCAGCGTGAGCATTCCTCGCCCTGGGCCCACCCGGCATGGCTGAAAGCCCGTGAAGAGGTGTTCCTGGCTGCCCTGGACGTTCACCGTGCCTTCATCGAGTCGCACCCTACGCAGATGATCGCCAACCTTGGGCTCGCAAGCGATTGGTTGAATGGCAAGCCTATGCCGCAGGACCTGGCTAAGCTGGCGCTGGACTCGCTGTGTCTTGTTGTACCTGTGATTTCCACCACTTTCGCGTCGATGCCGCGCATGTTCGCCAGCGTTGGTGGCCAGGCAATCGGATGGCTGCTGATCGATGAGGCGGGGCAGGCCGCTCCATCGCATGCCGCTTGTGCGATCTGGCGTGCGCGCCGCACTGTCATCGTGGGTGATCCCCGCCAGCTTGAGCCCGTCTCCACCATACCAGTGGAGGTGGAAGACATGCTCGCAAAAACGCTGAAGGTCGAAGACGGGTGGCTCCCCAGCCGCGTATCAGCTCAGAGTTTGGCTGATCGCTCTGCACGTCTTGGCACTTTCATTCCTGATGAAGCTGGCGAGAAGATCTGGGTCGGATGCCCCTTGCGACTTCACCGTCGCTGCGATGAGCCAATGTTCACGGTCAGCAACACAATTGCCTACGGCGGCATGATGGTCCATGGCAAGCTTGGCGGCACCCCAAACAACTTGCCACCCAGTGGATGGCTTGATGTGCAGGGCGTGGTTGCGGCGGGCCATTGGATCGTCGAAGAAGAGGCCTGCTTGCGTAAACTGGTTGCGGGCATCCTCGGCAACGGAGCCCATGCAAATGAGATTGCGATGATTTCTCCTTTCCGAGATTGCGCACAGAACCTTCGCCGCGTCGCGCGCGAGATGAGCGTTGACGGCGGCAAGGTGGGCACGGTACATACGGCACAAGGGAAAGAAGCGGATGTGGTCATACTTGTGCTGGGTGGGGACCCGCGCCTGCCGGGGGCGCAGGCTTGGGCTGCAAGTAAGCCCAATCTACTGAACGTCGCCAACTCGCGGGCGAAGAAGCGCCTATACGTGATCGGTGACCGCAGTCTTTGGCAGAGGCAAAACTATTTTTCAGTACTGGCCGATAGCCTGCCTGTCCTCAACACGGCGGACATCAACGTGTGCCGCTAGCGCTACTCTTCCGACGGGTCCGCGTCCTTTGAAGACGGCACGGGCACTGAAAGGATGTCGGCGATGCTCGCATCAGCCGGACTGTCCATTCCGACACCTGGTTTCACGATGTCATCCCAGCCCGTCTTTTTGCCATAACGGGCCTCTAGGATGGCCAGGTGAAGCGCCTCCCTACAACGCAGCACAAAGCCCTTTGTGAGGAGGTCAAACTTCTCTGGAGCTTCCTCGCGCAGTTTGCGCAGGGCTTCGGCGAGCTCATTGATTTTCTTCTCCGCAGGGCTGACCTCAAGGGGGAGGGGACTGTCCGCTCTCAGCATGCCCCCTTCGCCGGTGAGCAGCCAGTTCATATTGACGCCATGTGAATAGAGGAGGGTTAGGTGCGAAGTTGTGAGCGCGTTAAGTCCTAATTCATATCTGCGAAGGGTTGCTTTGTTCACATCCAGCTGTGTAGCGAGATCATTCTGTGTGAGCCTCATGCTCCTTCGCCAAGCGCGAAGGCGCTCGCCGATCGCTATGGAGCCGAAATTTGGAGCTTCACTAGGGTCCGCTTCATGTGACCCAGGAAAGTTACTTTTTTGCATCTTTTTTAAGGAGCTTCAGTCAAAAAGTGACGTTTTGGCGAGCTTTTTGATACACTGCATTTACAGATTTTTGCAGTTTGTATCTTTTAGCAGCCATGCAGGACGCAGCCATTCTTAATCGTAACTTCTTGTTGCAAGCCCGTGAAGCCGCGAAAAAGCCCGAAGGTGGGCTTACCACGGGGCTTTCACCCACCATGTTGAAACGCATCGGAGACATGACCAACGCCGAGATCGAGCAGTTCTCTCAGCTTCTTCCGATCACTATGTTCACGCTTCGCGTGGACCCGGCCGCGCTTGATCGAATTCTGGAAACCAGCAAGACCAAGCCAGCCGCTGCAGCAAGCTACCTCGTCAGTGCCCTGGCAAGGTGACAGGTAAAAGATGCTTGAGCAGATCGCCTCTTGGGTGGTGGCCAAAGATCTCATTGAAGCAAAGCTTCGGCTCACCATAGTTCACTCGCTGACCGGTTTGTCGATTCCGCAGTTGAGAAATCTGTGGCGCGACATCCACCACGACATCCCTCGGAAGGGCAAACTACCCGAGTCGTCACTCTCGTTCATGTCGAACCGCACCGAGGCGGCTACGCTATCAGCCTTCGTCGGTGTCCACCTGCAATTGTTCGGCGAGCCCTCCAGCAAGCCGGAACACCTGCTCCAATCCTGGCGTGCGCACCGGGAGATCCTGGGCGAGCTGGACATCAATGCTGCCTACTTCGCGCTCCGTGACGTGCGCACCCAAATTGTCAACTTTATCCGCTGTGGCGGATGTGAGGGGCAATACATACATGACGCTGGCTCCTACCTGACAAGTCGCTGTCCCCACTGCGGGACCAACCCCATCGGCTAAATCCACGATGAGCCTGTTCAAAACGTTGCGTTCCTGGTGGGGCTCGACGGGCGATGCTACGGTTCAGAAGGTCGACACGACCCAAATCGACCTCGAAGTCCCGCGCTATCCGCCTTTCGTCAAAGGCCTGCCGGCAGTTGCACCGGAGCGCCTGATCCAGTCTCAGGACGAGCTATTGGTACAGCTGGCTCGGGTGGTCACCGTGAGCAAGCCGCTCTACGAGCAGCACTACCTCGGAGTGCTTCGGCGCTTTGTCTCCTACTGCCACCTTTTGCCCGCATCACAGGCCCACCATCACCGGGGCGCGGGGGGCTTGCTTCGTCACTCGATCGAGGTCGGCTTGTGGGCGGCGCAGGCTAGCGACAAGCTGCTTCTGGATCTTGGAAAGACGCCAGCCCAGCGCAGACAAATTGAGCCTCGATGGCAGCTCACGGCGTTTGTTGCTGGCCTGTGCCATGACGTGGGCAAACCAGCTATCGACCTGGTGGTGACAAGTCATGATCGCACCAAAGTTTGGAAGCCTCTGACTGAGAACCTGTCGGACTGGGCTTCTGCAAATAAGATTTCTGCATATTTCCTTGATTGGCGGGTAGGGCGTGCCAAGCAGCACGTGGTGCTGTCAAACCTGATCGCCGATCGCATCATCGGCTCAGAGACGCTGGCGTGGATCGACGAGGGCGGAACTGAACTGGTGGTGTGGCTCATGGAGTCACTTAACGCAAATCCCGGGGCCCGGAACCCCCTCTACGACCTGGTAGTGAAATCGGATCAGGCAAGCGTCGAGCGTGACATGAAGTCACTTGGCGTTGCAATGGCTGGATACGAGCTCGGGGTGCCGGTGGAACGCCACTTGACCGACATCATGCGACGCTTGATCCGCGAGGGTGTCTGGCAGGTGAACGAGCCAGGCGCTCGCGTTTGGAACATTGACGGTTCGATCTTCTTGGTATGGCCAGCGGCAGGCGATGAGATCGCCAGTAAGGTCAGAGAAGATGGGGCGCAAGGTATGCCGCGCACCGGCGATGGAGTCCTAGACATGCTTGTGGAACGCCATTTGGCCTTCTTGCGAGATCATGAGGACGGCGATCGTTTTTGGAAGGTCGCTCCAGAGGTTCTGGAGGCCAAGTTCAACAAGAGGGTCGTTCTCACATGTGTGCGTCTGAAAGACGACGCGATGATTTCCTCAGTGCCCCTTGCTTCAGTGCAAGGAGTGGTAACGAACGGCCCGAATTCCCAGCCTGTCGAAGCTGTGCGCGAGAAGACTCCGGAGCCTCAAGAACAGCCCAGCTGCGCTGCTGCAGGGGCGAGGGAAGAGGAGCCAGCATCAGAGGCGATTGAGCAGGCGGCTACGCCCAAGAAGCCGCGCGTCTCCAAGCCGAAGGCGAGTGGCGCGAAGAATGAAGGCGACGACTCCCATGCGCCGTCGGAAGGCTCTGGGGTGCGCACCCCGGCCCAGATGGAGATCGACCCAACGACGGGTGAGATCTTCAACATAACAGTGACCAAGGCAGACGGTTCGCAGCGCCAGCTGGCGGTGCGCAAGGGGGCCTTGGCCGGCGACGGCACAAGTGGGCTTTCTTCACCTGTGGCGTTGAAGCTCAAACCAAAGGAAGCCGAGTCGCCGCAAGACGACCAGGTCGTCCAAGCGGGACAAGTCGATCCGAGGTCGCTGCCAGAGCTATCAGCACCGGTAAAGAAGGCGAAGCGCCAAGGAATTGACCTCAGTGCTCCACCAACACTGCAGTTTGATGGCGCGGTGGGGGAGCTGCTCGAAGCCTTGGCGGAGGATCTGAAAAGTGGCACCAAGTCCTGGGAAACTGACGCCCGGGTCGATGAGGAAGAGATGGTGCACCTCAAGTGGCCAGTTGCGTTCAGCGGCTATGGCCTTTCTCCCAAGGCCATCTTGGACGAATGCTCGTCGAAGCAGTGGCTGTGGATTGATCCCTACCGGCCAATGGTACGGGTCATAGATTCGCTGTTCCAGGGAGAACCGTGCAAGGCTGTTAGGCTCAATCCAGAAGCGACCTATACGCTCCTGTACAAGGCAAGCTACAAGGGCGAAAGCCAAGGCACGCTACACCAGCCGTCCAGTGCGCAGCAAGCAACCAAGTCTTCCGATCCACACGCGCACGAACAGGGCGAGACCGCGCCTTCCCAGAATCGTGCCTCTGGCCAGGTAGCGGCGGCCGAGCAGGGGACATTGGACCTAGACGGTGGACCTCCAGCCTACCTGGATGAGGTTCCCCAAATGGCTATGGATGACATGCCTGCCCCCGTGGCATTCACTGACCTTGGAGAGCCGGATGCGCCGAGGCAAGCACCCGCAAGAGCTAAACGATCCCTCAGGCCAGATACGGGAGCGAAGCAACCGGTCGCGTCCGCAACCGAGCGACAGAAAGGTGATGCGCCGGTGGACTCCAAACCGGCCGCTGTGCCAAAGCCGAAGGCGGGAGAGGGATCCAAATCGTCGCAAGGCAGCGGTGGGCAAAACTCCAAGCCTTCGCTAGCTCAAAAGCGGTCAACGTTGATCGCCGAGCCATTGCAGCACAAGAGCCCCTTCCAAGAGACGAAGTTTGACAAGTTCATGGCCATTGTGAAAGCTATGGATGGAACGCTGACTGGTGACGGCTGGATTTCGCTGGACCGCAAGGCGTGCATTGATGCCTGCAAGGCTCAAGGGTTAGATTTAAACCGTCGTGACCTGCAATCCTTTACGGAGTATGCGAGCGACTATCTCAATATCTCCGGAGCCAGTGTTCGACTGAAAACTGCGAAGTGAGAGCTTCGGGCTCCAGGTGCTGCATGTTCTGGAGAGACACCACCGCCGCCGACACGTGGGGAGTGGTGGGTCCAGCGCTATCGAGCTGTTTGTACACCCAAGCCCGCCTCCTCCAGGAAGCGCGACTCCATCCCTTCTGAGATGGCGCTGCTCAGCATGAGCGTTGAGCGGGGCCGCGTCATCCCCACATACATCAAGCGACGCTCTTCCTCTTCGGTGGAGTCGGTGTGGGGTAGGGTGCCTTCCTCGCACCCGGCGATCCACACGTTGTCCCATTCCAGGCCCTTGGAAGAGTGCAGCGTCAGCAGGTGCACCACACCTTGTTCAACGTCCTTCTCCTTCTCGCTTCTGGAAAGGATGTTGAGGCGTTGAAGCAGGCTTCCTTGAAGCCGTTCAGTGAAAGTCTTCTGCATCATAGTGAGCAGCCTGCGCTGCGGCGGCTTGCAGTGGGGAGCAAGAAACGCCGTGATGCCGAACACCACCAGGTTGACACGACTCTTGCGAGCTTGCTCGGACCAAGATATGTAGCCCTCCCGCAGGGCGACCGCCAGCTTACGAGATTTATCATCCGGGGCAGAGTCGATAGCCGCATCAAACCGCGCCAGCACATTGCCACAGTTGGCGCGCGAGTGCTCGTTGACCCAGGAGTTGCTGCCTCCGCAGAACGAGATGGCGTTGGCCATACCCATCCATGAGTCGGTAGCGACGCTGCGGATCAGGCCAGAGTAAACGGCGCCCACGCCGTGCTCCCATATCGATTTGCTCCCAGCTCGCCTCACTTCTATCCCTGCCGACTTTAGGAAAATCTCGATTTCATCGAGCAGGAGGTTGGTGCGCGCGAGAACTGCCCATTCACCCATGGACTTGGGGTCGAAATTTCTCATGGCCAGGGCGTTCGGATCGGTGTCAAGTGCTGACCCGGGTTCGATACCAAGGATCGCCTTGGTAAGGGCTGTGGCTTCATCCATTCGGTCTGCGCGCCGGAAGACCTTTATGGTGCCCAATTCAGTTTTCTCGGCCTTGATGTTCTTCGCTGCGCGGTTGGCGTTACACGCAATGAGCTTTGCGGCGTGCATCAGGATGTTCGGAGCGCACCGGTAGTTGACGGGGAGTGACAGATCGACCGAGTTGAGGGCCATCGAAACGTCTTGGAGCCCCTCGTAGCCAAGCGCGTGGCGGAACGAGTAAAGGCTTTGGTCGTCGTCCCCAACTAGCGTTATCTGAACGCCGTTCCTCCCGTGTGCCAGGATCCATTCCATCTGCACTGCGTCCATGTCCTGGGCTTCGTCCACCAGGAGCCATCGGATAGGGAGAGGCTGGATCGATCCATCGAGCATCCCCCTGGTAGCGCGCAAAAGGATATCGCTGAAGTCCATCGCGAGGTCCGCAGCAAGTGCATCTTCATAGGCCTTAAAGATCCTCTCCATGAGGATGTCTTCGAAAACGTATGGGGTCACCGATCCTTTGGCCTGGTCCACCTGCTTGATGACATCCTCAAACCTGAGGCTCGGGGCGAAGTCCTTCCAGCAACGTCTGAGGACGGCCATGCGCTCACCGTCATTGATAAGGCGCGGCATCTTTCCTCGGCTGTTGCGACGAAGCTGGTTGAGAGCGAGGGAGTGAAACGTTCCGACAGCGATGCGCCTCGCGTGATCGGAGTGGCAGGATGCCATGATGCGCGAAAGAAGCTCAGTGGCCGCATCGCGAGTGAAGGTGACTGCAGCCAGACGGCCCAGCTCGTTGTTTGTGATGATGTGGCCAGCGCGAGCTGTGAGTACGCGGGTCTTGCCTGAGCCGGGGCAGGCGAGGATGGTGCAATGCCCCGGCGTGAGGACGGCTCTCTCTTGGAAGCTGTTCAGCTCCACGAGTGCGTCAGGCGACCGCCAGTGCAGGCTCTGCTTCCGCCGAGGGAGCAGCAACTGAAGTTGGAGCGGGATCCGCTTCGACATCGGTGGCAGCTGCTACTGGCGTCTCGGCCCCGGGTTCGAGTTGAGTGCCCTTGCGGGGGTCAGCTGCGTTAGGTACGCCGTTTCGCTGCGCAGATGCTTGGGCACGAAACACCAGAATGCGAGCCTTGCCGCAAGTGCGCAGGAGAAGGCTTTTCGCGTCGTAGGCGCTTTTGCTGCGTGCACGGTCGCTAATGAGCGTGGCCATCCAGAGGATATCCAGACAGATGCACAGCTTGTCCAGCAGCAGCAGCAACTCGTGAAACCGCCGCTCGCGTGGGGACGACATCTGCATTTCGTACTCCATCGGGTGGGTGTACTCAACATCAGTTGCGCCATCCAGGTCCACGCCGTTGTTGTCAGCGACGGTTTTCAGGCGAGTTATCTCTTGCTTCATGGAATCCGAGCAGATGCCCATAAGGCGATCGACCTCGGCATCCACCGTGAGACATTCTTCTTCACGCTTGAAGTTGCGCATGGTGACGCTGAGCGTGATGACGGTTTCTGACCATAGCTCGTGAGCTCGCTCATACATCTCCTGAGCGTGACGCGTCTGCAGCTTGAGCTTCTGCTTAAGGAATGGCATCGACTCCTTGCTCATCCGCTGCAGGCGCTGCTTCTGCTGCTTCACATACCATGGCTCGAAGGGCGGTTGATCGCGGTTGCGGCGCGCGCCTTCGCCAGCCTTGGCCACGGCCTGGGGCTTGGATCCTTCTTGGGTGGATGATTGAGCATTCGTCGCGGATGGCGATGAGGCCTCGCTGGTATCGGTGGCAGCTGCTTGCGGCTTGCGGGGCGAGCGGGGCGCGCGCTGGGGCTTGGGTGAGGCCTCCGCGGAGGCTTGAGGCGCCTCGGTTTGAGCTTGGGCAGTGGCTTCGGTCACTTCAGCCATATGTACTCCTAGGGTTGGACAACGGTCAGACGATGGTACGAAGCAGCCCTGTTAAAAATGGGGCGAAAAGCTTTCGATTCCGCAGTTGTTCAAAGAAAAGAGTGGCGAGGTGGTGAAGCTCCCCCCGCTTGTTGACATCCCCGAGAACTCGACGGTACCATCGGGCCACCTTTGAGCGATGTGCGTAACGCCGTCCTCTTGTATGCGGAGCTGGCCTCATCAGACTAATCCAGTAGTTGTTCCAGGTGAACAACCAGTGCGGCAAAAGCTGTTCTGTTGAACTTTTATCGAACACCGTAATGCGTGTTCTTACGTTGCCTAGCAACGATTGGAGCGAAGCTCCCAACCCTCATGCTGCGGGTTATTGCAGTTGGATTGGGAGCGCGAGTAAGACCTGGACTTCATCCCGTTGGGATGTTGATGGGCGTCCGCTGCAATCCTGCCTTCGATGGCACATCAACGTGAAGAGCTTGACCCCAGAAGGGCTTCTCTTCCCGCCCCGCGTGATGCGGGCCGGTTTTTCACTCACCAAAATCTCTAACGTCGTAATGGCGTTTTTGTGTTTTCGTGCGTGCCAAACATTGCTTGTCTCACAGGACAAGCGATGCAGTTCCCATCTTCGGATGGGTTTCAACGTCCTTGGGATGCTATTCCCAAGGGGGAATGGCATTTCCTTGGGCATTTTCTCTCAAAGGAAACACCATGACTCTCGTTCTCGTTGCTTGCTGCATCTCTGGCTACATGATTAGCCGTCCTGTGGTGCGGGCGTTCGGTCTGTAATCACCTTCAATGAATCGTGGGCTTAGGCCCACGATTCATTTCAGTCCGTGGATACCCCGCAGGCCAGAGAGTTCTGAAAGCGAATTCTCTGGCCTGCGGGGTGCTGCGGACTTCCAAGTCCCGTGAAGCACTCTGTGGGGTTTTTCAACCATCACAGGGGTCAATCATGGATCTAGTATTTCCGCTTTCTCTTTGCATCGTGGCTGGTCTCGTGATCAGCAGCCCTCTCATCCGCGCAATGCGTCGCTGATGGAGGCGCCGTGAAAGCACACGAAGCAGAAAAGCACCCTCTAGTTAGCGCTGTTATGAGAGCGCTACCTATTCGCTCCGCAGTTGAACTCCATGCCAGGCTCAGGTCCGGCGAGGAGAATTCTCCAGCGTTGCGCGCCGCAGTGCGTGATGCAGTGCGAAAAGCAGGGAAGGTTCTCAAACATGCTTGAAGACGCCGCCTTCGCGCCCGCCGTGGCGCGAGGCGGTAGTTCTCTCGTATGAGCCCGATGCCGGGTTCATACGAGAGAATTGCATGCTACTTCGGTAATCGAGTAGCTTCAATGGGTCGCTGCCCCGCCACATGGCATTCAGCAAACACTGTCACGAAAGTGACCATTTTTAACCCTGTCGGGGCATTCCCGCAGGGGAGTGCCTCGTCCTCTTGGAGGTACTCTATGTCTGACGATTTGAGCATGTTCATCGACATGCCCGCCGACGAATACCACAGCGACCCCGCCGTGGTAGGGCATTCGGCACTTGTTTCGCTCCTTCACTCTCCCAAGCACTATTACGCTGATCTGCAACGTGGCCGCAAGGTCACGCCTGCTATGGAATTCGGAACCGCGTTTCATACGCAGGTTCTTGAGCCAGAGCGGTTTGCAGCAGAGTTCGTAGTCAAGCCCAAGTTCGATCTTCGGACGACCGTGGGTAAGGAGAACAGCGCAGCTTGGGATGCAGAAAACCCGGGGAAAACGATTATTTCTGAAGCCGACAAGGAGTCGATCGAAGGAATGTTCGCTGCGCTGTGTGAGAGAGACGATATCGCTCTGAAGATCCGCAACAGCTACCGTGAGAAAAGCTTTTTCTGGACTGATGAAGATACCGGCATTGAGTGCCGCATCCGACCAGATTTGCTGATTTTCGATGAGATAACCGGCGAGATCATCGGCGCTGCCGACTTGAAGTCCGCACAGAACGCATCTAAAGCCAAGTTCGCCAGGGAAATTGGTGACCGAGGCTACGACTTGCAGGCAGCGTTCTACTCGGACGCTATCAGCGAGGCGCTCGGCCGCCGTATCCCATTCTTTCTCATCCCGGTGGAAAGCTCGTACCCCCATGGCGTCGCCTCCTATGAAGTTGGCCCCGTCACGATGGAGGTTGGGCGAAAGAAGTACCGGACAGCTTTGCAGCTGCTGCAGTGGTGTCGTGAAAACGCCCGCTGGCCAAGCTATCAGCTCGGTGATTCGGAAGTGATCGAGGTTCCCTCTTGGTACGCGCGTAGCGTCCTGGAAGAGGCAATCTAAGCGCGGGCCAGGCCTGCGAAAAAATCAGCGGGCCTAGAGGCCTTTTTGAAGCCCACGCGGGGAGCGTCACCCTGCATGGGGTGGTGTTCCCCTATTTTTTGGAGAAACACCATGTCTCAGTTGATGGGAAACATCCGCCGCACCACATCGGCTGCGGGCGGCGCCAGCGCCGAGATCTACAACCTTGACTTCCCCCGGTTACTGGAAAAGCACAAGGGTGCGATCGAGCGCGCATTGCCGAACCACCTTTCCGTGGACCGGATCATGCGTGTCGCACTCACGGCCTACCGCAAAAATGACTCGCTCGCAAAGTGCCAGCCGATCAGCGTCGTGGCAGCCGTGGTCCAGGCGTCGCAGCTTGGACTGGAGTTGCATCAAAACGGCGAGGCATTCCTGGTCCCGTACGAAGATGAGTGCCAGCTGATCCCCGGCTACAAGGGCCTGATGAAGCTGGTTCGCAATTCCGGCCTTGTGCGCGACATCTTTGCGCATGAGGTCCGGATCAACGACTTCTTCGACTATGACTTGGGTGCCGCTCGCAGGTTGGTACACAAGCCGATGGCAGGGGAAGGCAACTTCCCAGCGCCAGACAGCAGTCGAGGGAAGGTGGTTGGCTACTATGCCGTGGCTTTGCTGCACGATGGAACGCCCACCTTTGTGATGAAGCACCAGCTCGACGTTGACGCGATCCGCGACGCGACTCGCGGCTATGCGGCTGCGAAGCGGAGAGGTAACACCACGCCTTGGGACACTCATCCTGTGGCCATGGGCAAGAAGACCCTTATCCGCCTCCTGTGCAACTCTCAACTACCGATGTCGGCTGAACTGCAGATCGCGCTGCAGCTCGACAAGGCTGACCTGATGGGCGTGAAGCAAGGGATCCAGCTGGAGCAAGCAGCTGACGGGTCCTATGAGCCGCCAGCATTCGACAACCTTCCACCTGTGGAGGTTGGCGACGGTAACGATGGGGCTCGACAGCCTGCCCAAAGCAGGCCCGCTTCCCGTGGTTCTCAAGGCCCACGTGCTGAGCGCGAGGCTACGGAGAGAGCGCCGCAACCTCCCGCAGAGCGACCGCAACGGACCGCTTCGCCCGTGAGGCCTGCAGCGGCCCCTCGAACGCCAGCGCCCCAACCAGCGCCTGCATCCACTAGGTCTGGGACTCCTCGCCCCCCCCAGAGCGAAGCCCAACCCCAGCACCAGGATCGACTCAAGTCGAGAGCGGAGCAAGAGTTGGACAACGAGCTGGCGAGCATGCGCAGTTGCCGCGAGATGGTCGATCTTGATGAGATCGTCATCAGGCTGGAGGCGCGCTACTCTGGCGCGCCATTGGAACTGATCAACCGCACGTACGATGAAATGCGAACGCAGCTCAACCCGACGCGCCGCGATCTTTTCACCACGGCCTGATGGCCCGTAAACACCCCCCATGGCTTCGGCCAGTGGGGGCTGTTTTTCAGCAGACATTGAACGCAGTGTGTGCCGAAAAACAGTTTTTCATCCTCCGCCGTAATGGCCTTGGATAAAAAAAGGTAGCTCGCCTTCCCCAAGCAGCAAATCAATCACTTTCTTAACCCTTGGGGGCACGTTTCCCCTATGGGGAAGCATGTCTCCTTTCTCAGTGGAGGAACCATGTTTTTTGAAAAGAAAATCGATACACGTAGCAAAGAGTCGGTGGCGAAGTTCCTACTGGATCATTTCCGCTACTACACGATGTCTTCTGTGAATCGTTCTACAAGCTATGCCAATTGCGTGAAGGTCAACCGACTTGGCTTGACAGGATCTGCTTTGGAAAAAGCCTACGAGTTCATCTCGGTGGAAGATTACTGGGACGAAATTTCCAGGCCTATCCGTGATTTCGAGCGCGAAATGATGGGCGCTTACACCATTGGCACCAATGGCCGCTCGGGTGGATATTTGGTACTGTTCGAGTCTGAGATCTACGATCCTGGCTACAAGAGCACGTGTCCCAAGTGTGGCCAGCTGAACTATCAACTGGTGAGCCCAGCCAGCCATTCATGTGGCGTTTGCAGGGCCGAGCGGAGGAACCTCAAAGCGCCGCTTCGTTGGACTCGTACCAAAAGCAGCTCGATAGACCAAGGCATGACCATGGATGACTTCATGGACATGTCCTTGACCGGGTTGAAGGATCGCGCAGACCTGGTGCTGTCCTTTGACCGCGCCTGCGATCGCGTCCGCAATGAGTTCATCAGTGCAATCGAAAAGTACATGGTCGTCGAGGCAACGGTCATGGTTCCGACACGGGTCCGCCGTCTCGAACGCATGTGAGGTCGCATGAAACTCGTTTTATGCGCCGTCACTCAAGGCTACAAGGGCTGCTTCATCCACCAACACACGGATGGCACGTTCACGTGGCAAGACCGGCATCTCGTTTCTCGACCTGCTAAATCATGGCGTGCTGCTCAGATGGCTATTACGGCCAGCCTGAAATGATGACCTTAACCCCGTAGGGAGTCCTCTCGGCCTCTCATTGGAGATTCAAAATGAGTTTTTCGCTCAACAAGCAAATGATCGTTGGCAACCTCGGACGTGATCCTGAAATCATCCAAAGAGGCGATTTCAGGATCGGTGTTCTCAATGTAGCAACGACCGAGTCATGGAAGGACAAGGCGACCGACGAGTGGAGGAATCTTGTCACCTGGCATCGCGTGATCCTGCGCAATGGCGACGTCGACTATGCGGAAAAGAACCTCCGCAAGGGAGACTCCGTGTACGTCGAGGGCGTCACCCGCCATCGAGCTTGGAAGGACGGTGATGAGCAGGAGCGCATCACCACGGAAATCAACGCACAGGAGCTGCGACTGCACGCAAGGGTTGCGCCTCGTAGCGCCGATGCACCTTCTTTGGCGCGTCGCAATGCCGCGCCGACTGGGCCTCAGAGTCAACCTCAACAGGATGACGATGAGCGCCCCGAAGGGCCTGCCCACGGCGGCCACGACGAGGCTTACGGCGACCCTACGCGAACCGTCTTCTAAGGGTCGTAGCTGTGAGCGTGCTGCGTAGTCGTCAATCCATCTAGCGGCAGCGCCGCAATTTCGTCCCAGCCGGGAAACCATCCCGGTTGGGGCGGTGTATCGGCTGGCTTTCCTTCCGAGTCGGGGCATACCGAAATGTCCCACTGGGCGTTTTGGTATGCCTCGATTCGGGGTCAAACTAGGAGTAGCCATGTCATTTCGTGAAAGAACCGATGCTGAATGGAAAGAGTATTGGATACAGTATTGGAACAAGGCGAGATCGTTAGCCGGTGGGCGCTGGGACTCCATCTTGAGAACCCTGGCCCCAAGCCTGACAGATGCCTTGAACCAAGAGGGCAAGCGTCACGTCCCCTGCCCCGTGCATGGAGGTACTGACGGGTTTCGAGTGTTCCCCAACTACCACGAAAGCGGTAGAGCTATCTGCAATACCTGCGGCCACTTCCACGATGGATTCAGTGTCCTGGAGTGGGCAAACGGTTGGACGGCGAGGCAAACGGTGGAAGCTGTGATGGCTTTCCTGACGGGTGACTCCAGTCACCGCTTCACTGAACCGGTGCAGCGCCAGCTGCCGCCGAAGAAAGAGGCCAAGCCGACCCGGAGCAATGATGAGAAACGCGAGTCTCTCAACAAGACGATGCAGCGGGTTGTGCCCATGTCCCACCCCAGCGCCGAGCCCTTGAGGCTCTATCTGGCAAGACGTGGACTTGCACCGCTTAAGTCTCCTTCGGTGATGTTTCATCCAAGGCTGGCATACAGCGACGGGGACCGGATCACAGGGTTCCACCCTGCCATGGTCGCCGTCGTGCAATCCGCCACAGGAGACCCTGTGACTCTCCACCGGACGTACCTCGATGAGGACGGCCGCAAGGCGGATGTTGCGGAAGCCAAGAAGCTCATGGCCTATTCCGATGATCTGAAGATCTTGGGCGGGGCCATTCGGCTCATGAAGCCGGGGAAGGTCCTGGGTGTAGCAGAGGGGATCGAGACCGCCTATGCCGCGAGCGAGGGTATGGGTATCCCTGTCTGGGCCACGGTTAACGCCACGATGATGGAGCACTTCGTGCCTCCTGATGAAGTGGAATTGATCATTGTGTTCAGTGACAAGGATCGTCCTTCGCCGCGACACCCAAGAGGCCATGGCCAAGAGGCCTCCCGAGCGCTTGTGGGACGGATGTGGGCGATGAACAAGAAAGCCATGGCGATCACACCCAAGGGCGAAATTCCTGAGGGGCAGAAGTCGCTGGACTGGCTGGATGTTCTCAACCGTGATGGTGCCAAAGGGTTCCCCAGCTTCGAAGCGGTTCGCCGCGCGATGCTGGAGCAAGTCTTCGGCAAAGCCGCGTGAGGAAGCTCATCGTGTACGGAGTGATCAACTTCAACATGATCGACACCACGCCCGGTAGCAGCTCGGCGTTTGCGCCGCCTACTGGGTTTGATGGCGACTACAGGGCGTTCCTGATCCGCAGGATGAATACCGACAAGGGCGTTCATCAACACGTGGCAACGGTTGCCCGCATGTACCGCGCTGGCTCTACACCCCCTGTCTATCTCGGCCCCTACGCAGACATCGCGGCAGGGCTGATGCAGAGGGTGTGGACCAAGATGCACGCTTCCAGTGAAGCGGATAAAGCGAGGAGGCAGGCATCGCCCGACGCACTATGAATGAACCATGCCCCGTCAGGGGCTGGTTTTCCAAATTCCATCGCCAACGGTGGCATCTGGAAAGCCGCTTTCAAAGCTCTGTGGCTATGCCCTGAGTTTTAAAGTTCGCGCTGGAGAACTGAAATTCCAGAGAAGCCAGGGGGAAACTCTGATGGCTTAGGCGCTGCGTGCGGCGCCTGGAAATCACGATCTTCTCAAGTCGATGTGGACGTCTTGCTCCATGCAGGGCCTACCCCAGTCTCTAGCTCTGCTGGGGGCTGCGGTAGGCCCTGTATGGGGTGTCTGCAACCACGAGAGGAGTTCGCCAAATGGCAAATCGCATTTGCAGCCAGGGTCGCATGACCATGGCATTCAAGAGGGCTGCCAGCCCGTCGCAAGACAAGCGGCACTTTCAATTCTTAGCCGGCTTTCCGGTTCTTTCCACTCCAGTGGGGACACTCTCCCTGCTGGGGGCGGTGTGCCTGCTGGGTTCTTGATCTAGGAGGTACCCCATGGAAATCGCAACAATCGCCAACGCTGCAGACAGCAGCACTGGCGTCATCCAGGCCACTCAGCTCCAACCGATCTCGCTTGCAGTGCTGCTTGAAAAGTACGCGCACGGCGGAGAGACCTCGCCGGAGCAAGTGAAGGATCGTGTGGCCAACGGCCTTGCTGCCGTCGAGCACACGCCCGAGGAATGGGCACCCAGGTTTCGCGAAGCACTCGACTTTACGATCCTCGGCGGGCGCATCAACGCGTCTGCCGGGCTACCAGGTGTTAAAGCGACGTGGGTCAACTGCTTCGTGCAGCCCCTATCGGACTCGCTTTGCGAATCTGTCGATGGCGTCCCCAGCATCATGGAGTCCGCTCGCCAAGCCGCGCAAACTATCCGGCTTGGCGGCGGTGTGGGCTACGACTTCAGCGTGATACGTCCGAAGGGCTCTTGGATTAACTCTACGAAGAGCTACGCCAGTGGGCCCATCAGCTACATGCACATATTCGATTCGATCTGCAAAACCGTCATCTCTGCAGGCTCCCGTCGTGGTGCTCAGATGGGGGTGATGCGCTGCGACCACCCCGATATCTTCGAGTTCATCTCGTGCAAGAAGGTGTCGGATCTTTCTATCCCGTTGGATGCTAGGCCGCTGCGCAACTTCAACCTGTCCGTGGGCGTGACCGACAAGCTTATGCAAGCTGTAGTGGCCGATGGCAGGTTCGACCTCGTTCATGACGCGATGCCGTCCCCTACGCAGATCGCCGCTGGAGTAGTCCAGCGTGACGATGGCAAGTGGATCTACCGCACGGTTCGCGCCCGTGACCTGTATGACGCCATCATGCAGGGCACATATGCGCGGGCTGAGCCAGGCGTACTCTTTCTGGATCGCATCCACGAGGACAACAATCTGCGCTACTGCGAAGCGATCACAGCGACCAACCCTTGCGGTGAAGAACCGTTGCCTCCGTACGGCTGTTGCGACTTGGGCCACCTGGCTCTGCATCGCTTCGTGAAACGTACGGTGTGGGAAGGCGAGCCTGAATTCGACTTCGATAGACTGGCCCAGCTCACGCCCGTCCTGGCGCGCATGCTGGACAATGTTCTCGACCTGACGCCCTGGCCACTGCCGGAGCATGAGGCCGAGTCGAAGGCCAAACGACGAATCGGCATAGGCTTCACTGGCCTGGCCGATGCACTCATCATGATGGGCCTGAAATACTCCTCCGCCGAGGGCAGGGCATTTGCTGCAAAGGTGCAGGAGACGATCCGTGATGCTGCGTACGCCGGCTCTTCCGAACTGGCTATGGAGCGCGGGTCGTTCCCGCTGTTCAACGCCGACCTGTTCCTTGAAGGTGTAAGGGACGACATGGAGGGCACTTTCGCCAGCCAGCTGCCCGAAGGGATCAAGCAGCAGATTCGCGCACATGGGATCCGCAACAGTCACCTGCTGGCGCTGGCCCCAACCGGCACCGGGTCGCTGACTTTCGGCAACAACTGCTCCAGCGGTTGTGAGCCTGTATTCAGCTTCAAGGAAATTCGCCGCATCGGAAAAGCAGACGGGAGCATCAGGGAGGAGGCCGTGTTGAACGCCGCCTTTCTGCGCTACCAAGAGCTGGGCGGCGACATCGAGAAACTGCCAGACTACTTCGAGAGCTCGCAGGAGCTGCCAGTCGCTGCGCACGTCGAGATGTTGAATGTGCTGACACCCATGGTGGATGCCGCAATCAGCAAGACGGTGAACATCCCGGCTGACTACCCCTACGAGGACTTCAAGTCGGTCTACATGGATGCTTGGTCAGGTGGGCTCAAAGGTTTGACGACCTACAGGCCCAACGCTGAACTGGGTTCGGTGCGCGCTGTGGACAACGGTGAAAGCAACGGCATCGGTAAGCCGAATGGCCACCCAGTGAATGACCTGGACCACAGCGATCCTGACCGCCAAGTGCGGCTGCATGCATTGCCCGAGACGGTGATGAGCAGTCTCCAATGCTGTGGCTACCTCGGAAGCTGTGGCTGAAAAGTCAGAGACTTCTTAACCCCCTGCAAAGGGGGTTTTTCCGAGCATCTTTTGGCGAGGATGCTTCGAAAAACCGATTTCTGATCCATGTCCGTAATGGCTTGGTGAGAAGGGGCCCGCTGTCCCGCCGTCTGGCATACAGCTTATCTATGTGCCAGGCTCCTGGTGCTTAAACCTACCCATCGGGGACACACTTCCCGATGGGGAGTGGTGTGCCTGTTGGGTTCTTCAACTCAAAGAGGTATTCCATGTCTACTCAAGAAATATTGTTCACTATCGCTTTGCTTGGGTCTGCGCTCTACCTCTTCGATCGCATCGCCGGGGTCTTCGCGGCTCTGTACGCGAAGAAGAAGGCGAAGCTCGAAGTCGAGAAGGAGGCGCTTCTTAAAGCCGAGGCAGTGGCTAAAGAAAAGGCGAGGCTCGAACAGGCGAAGGAGGCCCAAAACGCCGTCCTTCAACTGGTCGAAATCGTCAACAGCATGAAGAAAGGCCTCGCGGGCTTTTCTGACGTTCTGCCTGTACCCGCACCTTCGGCCCCGTCAGGCGCTGTAGCTGCTGGAGTTCAGGAAGTACCAGCTCCTGCATCGCCCGCCTCTGCAACGGCCGATGCTGAGATGTCGCTGGAGGGGAAGATCTCGTTCCTGGCCAGCACTGTGATGGCGCAGGCCCAGCAGATGGACTCTATTCAGGCCACGCTGCGTCAACTCACCGAAGCTGGCGGTGCTCCAAAGCGTCGGTCCGCCCGCAAAGGCGCCGATGGAGCGGGGGTCGTCACGGCAGCGTCCCCGGCACCCGCGTCAACTGGCAATCGCAGCGCACGTGAAGTGCCTTCTTTGGACGGCCTGGAGAACCAGCCGCCCCTTCAAGGCGAGCGGCAAGGCGAGTTCGACATCGTGAAGTAAACCATCAACCCTTGCGGGGATAGCACCCCGCAAGGGGGCTTCTCCGCTCTTCTTGGAGAAGACTATGGAAACGAAAACGCCTGAGCCCTGGCGCCCTGATTGGTCGAAGCTGTTCGACTCCATCCTCACGGATCCAGGCGTGCTGGGGACCTACTACAGCGCATTCCACGAGTACAGCCTGGGCAACCAGGTTCTGGCCATGATGCAGTTGGTTGATCGCGGTCTGCCGATATCGCCGATCTCCAGCTTTCACGCGTGGAAGGAAAAGGGGCGCAAGGTGGCTAAGGGACAAAAAGCCCTAGGCCTATGGATGCCCGTCACCGTGAAGGGCGACAAGGCTCGGGGTGATGCCAAAGACGGCGATGCGGATGCTACTTCGGAAACGGGGAGCAAGCGAATCTTCGTCATACGCAACAACTGGTTTGCTTACTCGCAAACCGAACCCGATGAGCGCGGAGACTGCCCGTCATACTCGCCGCCCGAGACACCTGTCTGCGGATGGGACAAAGCTCAGGCGCTGGCCGTTTTAGAGGTCACGGAAGTGCCCTTTGAAATGGTGAGCGGGAACACGCAAGGTTATGCCAGCCCGTTGAGCAAGGAAGTGTCGATTTCGCCGTTGGCGAAGTTGCCTCACAAGACCCTGTTCCACGAATTGGCGCACTGCATTCTCCACGCCAAGGAGGCGGAGTTCGCATGTCTTTTCGAGCTGGACAAGAGCATTCGAGAAGCGGAGGCTGAGGCCACCGCATTTCTCTGCTGCTCGGCTTTAGGCCTACCCGGTTTGGAGGAAGCGCGGGGCTATGTGCAAGCATGGCTTGGTAGCGGCAGCACCCGGGAGGCGTTCAAGAAGAGCGCCAGCCGGGTCTTCACGGCCGCGAACCGAATCCTCAAGGCTGGCGCTGTCAAGCACGAGCCAGGAGTGATGTCACCTGCGTCCAGTCCCGCCCCCATGCAGCATGCGGCCGACCCTTCAGGCCAGTGCCTTCTGTTTGCTTAAGGAGTTCAAGATGGAGATCATGATTGCTTTTGGTCCTGAGGCGAACCAGTACCGCTCTACAGGCATAGTGCTGCGGTTCGGGTTCCCAACGGGTAATACGGTTGAGGTCTTCTACTCTGACTTCAGGCAGACAGGCTCCAGCTTGCGACAGGGACACCAGCGCAAGCGACTGGTGCTGGAGTACAACGACCAATGTTGCGTGGACGACGTGGTCACGGAAATCGAACGCGCCGCAGACGCACTGGGGATTGTGTTCGACCCGGATCCCACGCTGTCCGTCGAGGTTCCGTTGCCGCCCAGCGGCAACTGGCTCTATCTCGCAGCACCAGTGGCCACGCGCCTCGGCTGGAAGCTGGAGCATCCGTTCCAGCCGATTGAGCTCTCTCCATGGACCTGTGACTAGAGGTCTGAATTAACCACCTCGGGCACCGATCGCCCAAGGGGGTCGTTGTCCGTCAAATTCACAAGGAAACGGAACATGCGCATCACCATCGCTCGCATTGAAGGTCTGCCCCACGTCGTCGCCGCACCGCGAAAGCCACTAGCAGTGCTCGGCACTCGCAGGGTGGGCTGGCTGCAATGGGTCAAGGCCAAACTTTCAGGCCGATAGTTTTTGCTCAGTCACATGGGCAAATCGGCGGCCGAGCCAGTATTGTGCTCGGTCGCTTGACGCCAAGACTTCGGTCAAAGCACTGGGTAGGTCAGCAGCGGATGCGCCAACATCCGTCGCTGAGGCAACCCAATGACTGCAAAGGCGCTTTCGCGCGACACCCGCACGGGTGTCTCCCAAAATCGCTTTCTTCAACGCGAACTCGTTCGCGTTAAACCCTCCCAGCTGCGGAGTAAAAGCAGCAACCTCATGCTGGCGGTCTATCCGCACGCATCCATCAACCCCGGGGGTCATTGATCCCCTAGGGGACGTGACTCCGTATCCTCTTGGAGTCAATATGAAACCACAACAGTCAAGCGCATCGCCGAAGCGTTCCGTGCCTCGAATCATTTCGCTGGCAGAGTACCTTGCTATTCACCAGGACTACCGCACGGTATGGACGACCGAACGCACCGACTTGCCCAATTGGGAAAGGGACCGTCATAACTACGTCGGCAAGCGCACGCTGCTGCGCGAAGGCGGCTTGGAAATTGAAGGCATCTCGTTCATCATCAAGGAGGAGGACTCCGGCTGGTACGAGATCCACGGCGACAACGGCCAGCACGCGCGCCAGCAGGGCCTCAAAGAAGCTCTCCAGGTAGCGAGCGGCTTTGTCGCCATGCCGAGCCAGTACAAGGCTCACTATGAGGCGCTGTTGCGCGATACGGGGGCGGCTGCGTGGAGCTACGGCTTCTGCACCGTAGGTGTTCAGCTCGTGTCGGCATTGCGCTGAGTTCCACGCGGGAATCTTTCCAGTCCTTCCTTGCGTTTGACGTGCTGCGCGAGGCGTGGCATCATTCTTCATGGTCTGAAATCATTCTTCATGGTCTAAATTCCGTCCTATGGGTTTTTGATCAAGAGTTCCGCGTGGTTGCAGCCGCGCAGTTCTCGGGCGAAGGCCGGCAGTTCGCGCTGCCGGCCTTCTGCTTTTTCCCCTTGCTCTACGCGGTTCATGATCGTGCCGTTTTCCGCAGCGGATGGTGGGTTTCTCATGCCTCTTGTGCATGTTTCTGTGCCTGGGTGCTGCGCCCTTGATTGAGGTCGGCACTGTGTCGAGTCCCGCGCTGGAGTCATCGCACTGTAGCGAGGGATTTGACATACCGCGCGCTGCGCGGCATCATTCGACATGGTTCGTTTCCTTGTGAGAAGGGGTTCGGGTCACGAGGTCTGCTCGGTTGGCGCCGAGCTTCCTCAATAGAGGCTGGACAGGTTCGCGCTTGTCCGGCTTCTTCTTTTTCCCCCTTGCTTGGTGCGGACTATGGTCTTGCCGTTTTGCAAGGCGCTGGAATGGCGTGCTCGGCGTTAGTCTGTGAATGCGTCTGCGCGCAGATGCTGCGCCCTTGATAGAACCGCTACGCGGGTGTATTCTTCGCTGGCTGCTCACGGCGGCGCGAGTCGCGAGCCAAGAATTCATCGATGCAGGCTTTGCCTGAATCTGAAAACTCCAAGCTGAGGAGTCAAAACTACAGCATCAGTCAACGGGAAACCGTTTTTTCAACCCTTGGGGACTACAACCCCTTGTGGTTGTGGCCTCCTCCGTTTTGGAGGTCACATGCAGAAGTTACGCGCCCCCCGGGTGCGAGAAATGTCGAGATGGTCTAACCACTCGGCGATGGTTCGCTCTACTATGGAGCGCCTGAAGCCAAGCCTTTCGAGGTCAAGGTTGCGGCGTTTTTTTAATCAGAGCGATATGCCAATCATCCCAGTTCACTTCGACGAGAGCGACACCACGCCCGAGCGCTTGGAGGCGAGGGCGCGCGAGTTGGACATTTCTGTTGAAGCGTTGATACAAAGAGCGATCGCGGAGCACCTCGGTGCCTACGGTCTACCAGTTGTTTCGACATCACCAGAACCCACCAACTTGAGCGAGTTGTTCCAGGCACACGGCCTGCTGAAGCAACAGCAAAAGTAGTTCTACTCAACCTTTTCCCCTGTTGGGGCTGGAGTTTCAATGTGTGAAATATCCGCCCCAATAGGGGCGATCGTGCGCGTCTGGTTCCCTGAATCGGAAGCGGTAATGGTGCCTGGGCCTAAATTCAGGCCCGTGCTCGTTCTGCAAGTGGCTACCAGGAGCGATGGGCGCCAAGAGGCGCTTGTTGCCTATGGCACCAGCCAAAACACCCGTAGCTGTGGGCTCGGGGAGTTCACCGTCAAAAGCGGTGATGTCCACTGCCTGGATCGCGACACCAAGTTCTGCCTGACAAGGGCAGTTTGGTTGCCGTTGACTAAGCAGTATTTCCATACCGGCCGAGCGCAACCAGCGCCCGAGCCGCTTCGTGGAGCGTCCATGGCGTCCTTCTTCAGGGCCGCCAAGGAAGCTCGCCTCGTGTGATCTGTCTTTCAACCCTCGGGGGTTCAGCCCCCGAGGGGGCTGCGCCTTCAATTTTTTGGAGCGTAACTATGTCGACAGTCGTCAATCCCCCGTCAGTTGCACTTTCCACTGCCGAGTTGCGCAAGCGTGCTCACGTCCACAGCGCCATCGATACCCATGAGAGAGCAATGTGCCTCAGGACGGGTGTCCTGGACTTGGATCTGTTGAAGGCGGCGCACTTGACAGTTCCATCGAGCCTGGAGGATTGCGCTGTGGTCGGCGTTGCTTACGCAGCGCGGACCCTCAGCAATCTCACCCAAAGGACCGAGGCCGTCTTCCACGTCTTCGATGCCAGTGGCGAGTTGATCGGCTCCTACTTCAGTAGCGCCTTCAAGTCGTTCGCTCGCTGACGCTTCTATCTCAACCCCAGGGGGCCTGAACCCCAAGGGGTGGGGCTCCCTTTTTCATCCGCGAAAGGAAACCCCATGAGCAACAAACTCAACCGCCCCGCAATCTTCACCGACAAGATGATCGAGGCCGCCGAACGGCTCTTCGAGGCGATCGCTATCGAAAGAACGTTGGACCCCATCGTCAACGGTTACAAGAAGGCAGTCCTGCTTCGCCTGCAGCTCAAGGTATCGCCCGAGTTCCAGGACGGCAGGGAGGACCTGGTGGTCCTTCACCCCGACCACGCCTATCTGCTCGCAGAAGGTGACTGGGAGTTGTACCTTGCAGAGGTTGAGAAGGCCCGAGTGGCTGCGGGACTGCACGTCGCTGAGGCGGACCATTGCCCACTGTTGGTCGCCAATCACGAACGCCTGCGCGCCGAGAATGACCTGCTCACTGCCGTGAGTGTGATTCCACGGTTGAAGGACTTGGAGCACCTAGGCGCGGCCAGGCTGGAGGACCGCAAGAAGGCGGTGGACTTGGCGTTGAGTATGCTGAGTCCCTACGTCAAGCCCACCCAGCAAGCCATCCTCGATCTGATACGCAAGGGCCTTGAGGAAGACCCGAAGTAATCCGATGCGCCGTCGTTCCGCTCTGTCCACCAATGGCAAGAGCGGGCTTTGACGCGGTGCTGATGGCCATCACATCGGCCGCTGCCTTCAGCTTGAACTGGGGCCGGCATGGCACGGTGTGCAATCGATCTCCTCTTTCAATCGTGCCGCCACGATTCTGTCGCGCACCTTCAATACTCCCTGCCGTTATGCAGGGGGTTTTTCCAAGCCTCGCCTCTTCGAGTGGTTTGGAAAAACCTCATTCACTGCCCAGGGTAATCCTGAGTTGAGAACTCGCGCTGGAGAGACCAAAACCAGTACCCACCGGACGGCTTGCCGTTCCAAAACTCAACCCACGCGGGCCACTATCCCCGCATGGGGGCTTGGCTCGTGTTTATTTGGAAACCAACATGACCAGCAAAACCCATGCGCTCGCCCCTCGCGCGCGCTTTTCCAAGATCGGTGACCGTCGTCGGAACGCAGACGGCTCCGTGAGCACCCTTGTAGACAATGGCGATGGCAGCATCGGCACATACACCACGGGCTGCCCTGCGGCGGGTCCTCTGTATCTCCACAAGCGCACCGGGATCATCTCTTCGGTGCCTGAGACAGAGGCCTCGATATGACGCGCAAGCAGTACCGACGCGCAAAGCGCACGGCGCTTGCGGCCTTGCTAGGTGGATGCAGTAGCGACGACCTCGACGAGAGGGAGCGGCGTGTTGCGCAATTCATCAAACGTCAATGGCAAACGGGCACGGATGTGCTTGTCCAACGGACCTCGTCCATGACTCCCAACGCCGCATCGCGCCTGAAGGTGTACCCGATGTCCATCGGGGCCCAACAAGTGGCAACGCGGACACTGCCCTGAACCCTGGCTCGCGAAGGCGGGCGAAGGATTTCGATAGCCCTGACGGGTGCTCCCCGTTGGGAACACCTGTCGATTTGCAAGGTAGAGACTGAAATGGAAACCAACAAAATTTCAAGTGCCCAAGCGGGCATTGGCCAACTGCAAGACAGCCTTCACGCGGGCGTCGAGATGTTCGGCTACGGCATCAAGGAAGCGGGACTCAGGATCTGCCAGGATTGGCTGGCCAAACTGGCCACGAATGCCGAGGCGGATCTGGTCGGCGATGTCGATCTGCTGATCCTACGGCTCGATGCCTTCCGAACGATGGCGCGCCGGATCCTGCCCATCCCCAACGGTGGCTTTGGTGGCCACGACAAGGATGTGCTCCTCAGTGCTTTGCGAGAGGCAGGCTGCGAGATCTTTCCAACGGAGGAAGGGCTGTACAGCTACCACGGCTGCGAAGACGATTTCGAAACGTCTGCGGAGGCGATCGTGTCTGCGCTGCAGGACCATCCCGAAGTAGTGCGGGCGCTCGTGCATCAGGATACTGGCGCCACGGCCTCCTGACTCTACGCATCCCATGTGGCCAGTCGCTGCAGCTTAGCGGCCTGGCTGGCAGTTCAAACCTGGCGGACGCTTGATCCCCGTCGGGGTTAGGCGCCGCCTTATCTTCAAGGAAGCACAATGGTGATGAAGAAAACTCCCTCGGGGGCAATGACGATCCCAGTGGAACAGGCCCTGCAAAGGATCATGGCCGTTCCCGAAAAGATGAGTCTCTCGCTGGCGCAGGGGGCCTGCGCACATAAGGCCGCTTCTGTCTGTGTTGCCAGCGTCCATCAGCCAACGTCGGCTCAAGTCGAAGCCCTGCGTGGGTTCGCTCAGCGTCATGGACGCTACTGGAAGTCCAAGCTGAAGGCGCTCTGGATCGACGGCAAAGAGGAGCGTCATCCCGATGCATACCTCCTACGCCAGGTGCGAAACGAGTTCGGCCCGAAATGGCTGACACGCCTCTCGCTTGCCCGGTTTTCTGTGACGACCGGAGATCCCCATGCCTGAATCGCACAGCCTTGAGCACCCTGGAGCCGTGAGCCGCATACGCGCCAAGTGGCGCGGCGTTGAGCCAACGTCCATGATCGTCATCGAGTATTGCGGCGACGGCGACCCTGCGTTCGGTGGCACTGCCGACGATCGTGCGCTCGGGCCTGACGGCTACATCCTTCGACACGAACAACGTGTGCTGAAGATTGAGCCAGTGGAATTCGCGACGCTTGAGGAAGCCCATGAGGCTTCTAAGCTGGTGAAGAACCGACGACCCCAATCGATGTTGGGTGTAGCCCCTACCTGGCGCTAGCGCCATATCCCCTGAACCGCCCTGGCCACGCGCCAGGGGGTTTTCCCAAGCGCGCCCTACGCACGCTTAGGAAAACCGATTTGACTCTGCGGCGTGATGCTGCAGTGACAAGCCTCCGAGCTGACGGAGCCAAAAACTCAGCAAACCGTACCGCCGAAAGGCGGTTTTTTCATCTATCCCTGCGGGTCAGCATTCCCGCAGAGGGGGTGTTGTCTCCAGGGGTTCTCCCAATGAGGCAACACCATGAAAATCAAACCTATCGCCGAAGCGTGCATGTGGCTCCCGGGCTTCGGCCCCGAGGAAGATCCGCTGCAGGTCCTGGGTCCGCTAGGGGCTTCGGTGGCCAACGCTTCAGTGGCTGAAAGCGTCCCCCCTTCGCCGGCGCCAACGTGCACGGAAACCAACGGAAGGCCTATTTGGCCAGCCTTGCTGGGATCGGATCTCGACTGCTTGTCGGGGCCGGTGGCGAAGTTCGAGGCGAACGTCGCGGCGATTGATCTCCTGCGCAAGCTGGAGGTAGAGTCCCGCGAGCCCACGTCCCGTGAGCGCGTTGTCCTCAACCGATTCACCGGGTGGGGTAGCCTGCCGCAAGCGTTCAATCTGGAGCAGAACGACACAGCCTGGGTAGCGCGTGCCGCGCAACTCAAGGAGCTGCTGAGTCCTGAAGAGTACACAGCTGCGCTGGAAAGTACACCGAATTCGCACTACACGCCCATCGAGGTCGTGGAGGCAGTTTGGGAAGCTGTCAAGGCCATGGGGTTCGCCGGGGGGCGTATCGTGGAGCCCGCCAGCGGCGCTGGCTACTTCCTGGGTGCAATGCCCGAGGATGTGGCAAGCGCCAGCGTCGTGACTGCGGTGGAACTGGATTCCATACCAGCGCGGATCGCCAAGGCTCTTTATCGCCCCTACGGTGTGGTGACACATCACGGTGCCTTCGAGCGCGTGCAGCTGCCGCAGGGGTTCTACGACCTCGCGATTGGCAATGTGCCCTTTGGGAATCACGGAGTAGCCGAGAGGCGCAACGTGGCCTTTGCCGATTTCACAGTGCACAACTACTTCTTTGCGAGAGCGCTGGAGCTGGTTCGTCCTGGGGGGCTTGTGGCGTTCATCACGTCGAGCTTCACCATGGACGCTGTGGATGACAAGGTGCGCAAGTACCTGGCTGGCCAGGCCAAGCTGGTAACCGCCATCCGACTGCCGAGTACAACCTTCGCGGCCATAGCTGGGACAGAGGTCGTGACAGACTTGGTGATCCTTCAGAAGTTGGCGACGCCTGTCGCGGACGTTGAGAAGGCCGGGTGGACCACCACGAAACCAGTTGCCTGGGGTTCCCCGCTGTACAGCCGCGACAGTGGCTACGGCAGCAGGTCGCACCTGATGGTGAACGAGTATTTCGTTGAGAACGCCAACCTTGTCATCGGAAAGTTGCGCACCCGCTCAATGGGGTCCAGGACGGTTCTTGTCTGTGACTTTGAGGGCGACCTCAGGGGCGAACTGGCAGACCGGCTCGGGATGATGCCGCATGGGATCTATCAGCCCACGGCGATGCGCGCAAGGCAGCATGAACGTCGCGAGGCGGCTCTGCAGCTTGAAGGTGAGCATCGGCCTGGCCTCTCGCTGATCGATGGCAAGGTGTTCGAGGTGCTGGGCGACAAGGCCGTTCCCTCCGATCTCGCAGGGCGTACGTTGGAGCGTGTGCTGGGTCTGATCCAGTTGCGCGACACAGCCCGAAAGCTGATCAAGGCCCAAACAGCTTCCGACGACGACGGCATGCTGGGCGTGTATCGCACGGCCCTCAATGTTTCCTACGACGCCTTCGTGGCGAAGAACGGGTACATCAACGACAGGGTCAATCGGCGCGCTTTCAAAGTGGATCCCGATCTGCCGTTGCTGCTGTCGCTGGAAGTCTGGAATGAAGAAGAGCAGCGCGCAGGCAAGGCGCCGATCTTCGAACGCCGTACTGCCGGAGCATACAAGCGGGTGACCTCATGCGAAACCGCAGTGGAAGCCTTGCAAGTCAGCCTCGGTGAATCTGCTCGCGTGCTGCCGCTGCGCATAGCTGAATTGGTCGGGAAACCGGCTGACGAGGTCATGAAGGCGCTGGAGGAGGGCGGCCATGTGTTCCTTGACCCGGATTCGGGGCATTGGGAGCATGCGGATGCCTACCTCTCTGGCCTAGTGCGCGAAAAGCTCCTGGCAGCAGAGTCCTGTGGCGCTCGCTTCGAACGCAACGTCGAAGCTCTCAAGGCTGTCCTTCCCGTGCCATTGGGCCCAGCCGACATCACCGCGCGCGTTGGCTCAACGTGGATCCCCACAGGTGTCTACGAGGAGTTCCTGAGCACGCTGTTCGATAGGAAGGGCTTTAAGGTGACCTACGAAGGGAGCGTAGGGGCTTGGAACGTGGAGGCGCCGTGGATCTCTGAATCGGACGTGCGCAACACGCAGACGTACGGAACGGGGCGTGTGAGCGCCGTAGAACTGTTCGAGATGGAACTGAACCAGCGCAGGCCTACGGTGCACGACAAGGGCAAAGCCGGGGGGACTGTTGTGAATTCGCATGCGACCATCGCGGCGCGAGAAAAGCAGCATGACCTTAAGGTGAAGTTCGTTGAGTGGCTGTGGTCCGACAAGGACCGTAGCGATGAGATGGCTGGGCTCTACAACAGGCTCTTCAACTCCACGGTACCCCGCCGGTTCAACGGTGAGCACCTGGTGCTGCCAGGCATGTCCTCGATCTACTCACTGCGCGCGCACCAGCGTGACGCGGTGTGGCGGATCGTGTCGAGCCAATATCCGACGTTGCTGGCCCACGTGGTCGGGGCAGGGAAGACGCTCGAAATGATCTGTGCAGGTGCGGAGCTGCGACGGTTGGGTCAGGCAAGCAAGGTGCTCTACGTAGTTCCGAACCACATGCTCTACCAGTTTGGCGCTAACTTCATGGAGGCATATCCGAGCGCCCATGTTCTGCTCGCCTCGAAAGAGGATCTGCAGGGCGACCGGCGCAGGCTCATGCTTTCGCGCATTGCGATGTGTGACTGGGATGCAGTGGTGGTGACACAAGCGACGTTCGAGTCGATGAGGGTCAGCGATGACTACATGACCAGCTTTGTCGAAGATGAGCTGGAGAAGATCGAATCAGCAATCCGTCTGCATTCCAAGGACCGTGGCAACAAGATCGTCAAGCAATTGGCGAGGGCGAAAAAGTCATGGAGGGCCAAGCTCGACAAGCTCAACAACACCCGGAAGAAGGACTCCGTTCTGGATTTCGAGGACTTGGGGGTGGACTGGCTGATGATCGATGAGAGTCAGTTCGCGAAAAACCTGTATCGCTTCTCTCAGATGGAGCGGATCGCAGGTTTGCCGTCCTCGAACTCAGACCGTGCATTTGATCTGTTCGTGAAGACGCGGTGTGTGATGGAGCGGCGTGGCGACCGGAAGGGCGTCACCTTCGCAACCGGAACGCCCATAAGCAACACGATGGCCGAGCTGTGGACTGTGATGCGATTCCTGCAGCAGTCCACCCTGGAGCGGCACCAGATTGACTGCTTCGACTCATGGGCCGCGAACTTCGCGGAATCCGTGACGGCGCTGGAGCTTGCACCTGATGGCAGTGGCTACAGGATGCAGACCCGGTTTGCACGCTTCGTGAATCTCCCTGAGCTGATGTCCATCTTCCGCATGGTGGCGGACATCAGGACCGCCGACATGCTCGATCTACCGACTCCCAAAGTCCGCAAGGAAACGGTGCCGGTAGCGGGAAGTCCAGACCTGAAGGCCTTTGTTGGTGAACTGGTCGAGCGCGCGGGGAAGATCCGTAGCGGCGGCGTGAAGCCCAATAAGGACAACATGCTGAAGGTCACCAGCGACGGCCGCAAGGCCGCGTTGGACATGAGGCTGGTGGATCCCTTGGCGCCAGAGTTTGAAGGGGGAAAGATCCAGATGTGCGCGAACAACGTGTACAGGATCTGGAAGGAGTACGCCGAGTCGAAGGGTGCTCAGGTCGTCTTCTGCGACCTATCGACACCGCGAAACGACGGGGGCTTCAGTGCCTACGACGAGATGCGGTTGAACTTGGTGCGCAGGGGGATACCCTCTCATGAGATCGCCTTCATCCATGACCACGACAGCGATGCATCGAAAGATGCGCTGTTCAGGGCCGTAAGAAAAGGGGCGGTGCGCGTGGTGCTGGGGAGTACCGAGAAGCTGGGCGTAGGAACCAACATCCAGGACAGGTTGATCGCGGCTCACCACTTGGATAGCCCTTGGCGGCCGAGTGATCTGGAGCAGCGTGAAGGCCGTATCGTGCGCCAGGGGAACATGTACCCTGAGGTGTTCATCTTCACGTACATCACGCAAGGCTCTTTTGATGCTTACATGTACCAGCTGCTCCATAGCAAGGCTAGGTTCATCGCGCAGATCATGACCGGCAATGCCGCGTTGCGAACTGCCGAGGACGCTGAGTTGGCTGCGTTGTCGTACGCTGAAATCAAGGCGCTGGCGTCAGGTAATCCTCTCGTGCTTCGCAAGGCAGGGGTGGACGCCGAATTGGCGAAGTTGAACGTCCTATATCAGGAATGGGCGAGGCAGAGCTATTCCAACAAGCGTGAGCTTGAAGGACTGCCTGCATCGATCCGGTACATGGAGGAAGCGGTCAAGCTGATCAGGATCGACATGGAGAACGCAGTGGCGGCTGGCAAGGCGCCGTGTGTGAAGGTGGGGGGTAAAACCTACACCGACATGTCGAAAGCCGCGAAGGCGTTGACGGTGGCGATTCAGAGCGTTTCTGGGCGTATGCAAGAGATTGGGGCCATCAACGGTTTCAAGCTCATTGCTTCAAACCCGGCCGAACGCAGGTGTGAGCTGACTCTGCAAGGCGGCTGGGAGTATGAGCTGGGGCGGCATTCGCGTGGGGCGCAGGTCCTGCGTGCTGCTAGCTTGGAGACGTCTCAATCGAGCTTGGAAAAGCACTTGAAGATCGCGGAGGCGCGCGTAGAAGGTCTGAACAACCAGATGCGCGAGTTGGCCGGAGTGATCGGAAAGCCGTTTGACAAGCAGGCACGTCTTGATGACCTGCGAAAGCAGCAAATCGAGATCGACACAGCGCTCGATCTGAGCAAGGGAGATCTTTCTGCTGTCGATGAATCGGTGCAGGCCGAGGACCTCGTCGCAGCCTGACCCTGCGAACTACCCTCATGCCCATTGGGGCATGGAGGGTGGTTTTTTCAAGCACCTTCCTCACCGGAGAGGGTGCTTCAAAAATCCGAATTGTTCCGTGTGCGTAATGCACTCGGCCATGAGGCGATCGCCCTCGCCGCAAGGCACAGCGATTCTCATCATGGGGCGTTCGCGCTTCTTGATTTGCGAGCCCGGGGCGTCAACGCTCAGTTGGGGTTCTTGTTCGAACGTGTCGGAGATGGGCACGGCCGAATCCGCCTACGCAGAGCCAGAACGGGCTTCGCTTAGAGCATTCCCTTCCGTCCGTACCTGGCGGGAGATTTCAACCTTTGCGGGGCCTATTCCCCGCAGGGGAGCGGCTCCGTAGCTTTGGAGCATTCAATATGGAAAATCAGAAATCGAGCTTGTTGGCGGCCACACCCCGCGCCGAGCATGTGATCGGCTATGCGTTCCCCCGTAGTTCGCAGGCCACTTCTCTCGGGCATGGCTCATCGGGCTGCTTCACCATTCAAGTCGCTGGGACGCTCGCGCCAGCAGAGACGTATGCGGAAGCCAAAACAATAGTTGTCAGGCTTGGTACTTCGCCTGGTAGATGGTCTTGGGACCATCCGCTGAATACCAGCTTTTTTTCGCACCACATGCACAGTGACGGACAGCCGCTGACCGGTGTGAACGTTTAGCCGCGTGTTTATTGGGGCGCTCTATGCCCTTTCTCCCCTTGGCCTTGGCCAAGGGGCGTTTCTCAAGGCTCTTGAACCAGGGGCCTTCGGAAACGCAGCAGGCCGCATTCCGTTGCTTGGCGCGATGTGGCCACGGCAGGGGTGTCGCTTCCGTGCGCGGGCGTGTATCATTTCGTGAAGTTGCTGATCCTCTACGAAGGGCGGCTGATTTCCCAAGTCCATGCGTGGCGTGGGTTTCGGAAATCAATTTTCTATGACGTGGCTCTGCCAGGTCATGAAGCTCCTAGCTGCCGGAGTTGAATCTGCAGACACATATGCTCCTTCGGGGGCTTGTTTTTCACCCTGGCGGGCTTGCTATAGCCCGCACGGGTTTAGCGTTGGCTCGCTTCTTCTCGGAGACTGCATGAGCCACGAATCGAAGTACGAGCAGCGCAAGCGAGAGCTTGTGGGCTGCCTGGGAACATCCCGCGCCTTGATCAGGCGCATTGAAGAGGATGAGCGGCGCGATTGCGTCGATGCTCATCGCGATGCCGCTGAGTTGACTGCTCTGTTGGAGCTTCGCTGCAACGAAGCTTTTGCCTTGGCCGCACCCGGAAGCGCCCGACCTACCGGCGTTCATCAACGAGACGCCTGAGGCCCTGTGCTGCATGTTTGCTGGCGGCCCCTCTAAGCTGCTGGTGTTCCAACCCGGGCATTGAAGCCCAACTGACCTTTTCTTTTTCACCCTGCCATGGGCGCGTTGACCCATGGGGGGTCGGTGCGTTCAGGGCGCTTCTCACAGGAGATAGACCATGACAAATAGCACCGCACCGACCATCCACAGGTCCTTCAAAGCCCAGGCCTCGCATTCGGACCAGACGGGCGTCAAGAAGGATGATGTGTTCAAGATCCCGCCGCATCTCCTCTTGGAGGAGCCAGGGTTCAACGAACGCGACTACGACGATCCGCGCGTAGTGGCCAAGATCGAGGAGTTCGCTCAGGCCTATGCCCGAGGGCAATTCGTGCCGCATCTGGTGGTTCGCATCGACGCCGGCACTGGAAAGTTCTACATCGTTGAAGGCCACCAGCGAACGCGGGGCGCCATGCTCGCAATCTCGCGCGGCACATCCGTCCCGTTTCTCGTGTGCATCCCTTTCCGGGGCAACGACATGGACCGCGTGCACTGCCAGATGGACAGCCAAGACGGCCTCAAGCTCACCCCGGTGGGCATCGCTCGCAACTATCTCAAGCTGGTCCACATGGGCGCCACCGAAGAGGAGATCGCTAAGCGGCGCAACAAGGAACTGTCTCACGTGCAGGCCATGCTTGTGCTGGCCGAGGCACCGGTTGAGATCCAGCGGATGGTCAATATCGACCAGGTATCGGCTACCACTGCCATCGAGGTCCTGCGCGAGCGAGGCGACGGTGCTCTTGAGTTCTTGCGCAATAAGCTTCAGGAAGAGCAGGCAAAGGGCAAGACCAAGATCCGTCCTGCAGCTGTTCGCGAATGGACACCTCCTCGCAAGAGCGCGATTGCGATCTATGCTTCGGTCGGCTCCTTGGTGGGCAGCCTCAAGGAAGAAGGTTTCGAGGGTGACCCCGAGACTCTGCATGGGAAGACCGTGTCAGTTGACGCTCACGCGCTGTACCAACTGATGCAGGTCTTCCGACTGGCCGAAGCCCAGAAAGGCAAGCGCAACAAGGGCTCGACCTCTGGAGAGGAGTCGGCCGAGGAGGGGGCTGCAACGGACACGGCATCGTGCTCCACCAGTGACTCTACCGATGAAAGCAAGCCACAAAGCCCGCCCTCCAGCTGGGTTTCCGGGCTTGTTTCCAACACCTGACAGTGGTTTGACCACATCCCATGATCCTTGCGCCCTCGGGCGCGAGGGTTTTCCAAAGGTGCTGTGCTAGCACCTTTGGAAAGCTTTCCATCAGCACGGCTACGCCTGCTGCGAAAACTCCAGCTGAGAGTCAAAATCAGCATCACGTTCCTTCCGCTCGTTTGAGTCGGTAAGTCAACAGCCCAGCCGGGGGCAAGTTCAACCCTGGCTTCTTGTAACCCTTGGCGGGCACAGCTCCCGCGATGGGGAAGTGCCTGCCGTTCTTCGAATGAAAGGCACTGCCATGATGACTTTTTCCATGCTCCTGAACATCCTGCTGGAAGCAGAGGCCCGTCGCGATGATCCGAGCCTTCCTCAAGAGGTGCGTGATCGCTCTGCAGAAACGGTATCCCTGTGCAACCAACGGATGGAGGAAGAAGGACTGACTCGCGAGCAACTCGAAATGGAAGCGCGCGCGGAAGCCTGAACCACCTCCAGGCGCCAGGAGACCCCTTGCGCTATCACCATCCCTGACGGGCCCCGCAAGCCCCCAAGGCTGGTGCCCGTCTCCACCACTCAAAGGAAACGGGTATGACACTCGAAATGGGTAAGCATGACCAAGAGCGCCTGACGCAAATTCAGGCAAACCGAGAGCGCATTGAAGGTCCCCGAATCGGCGATTTCGTGGTGTTCTCCACGGGTCAGATTGAACGCTTCAGTCACGCCTGGGACGACTGCCTCCAGACTTCCCCCAGCGGGTCATTCTTTTTGCATGCCTCTGGAAGCGGCGAGTTTTCAGGGGCTCTCAACCCTCACACACCCAGGCAATCGCTGGAGCTGACCCGCGCAACTCTGCCTGGTACGTTCTGGTTCTTCCGCGATGGGCGTGCGCAGCCTGGCGGCCGTGTGGACTTCTCGATACCTTGCCGGGTCTTCCGCACCGCTGAGACGTACACGGGCTATTTGGGCACCACTTTTCAAATGGACTCCCATCGCCTCCAGACGCTCAAAGCGTTGCTGATCGAACAGGGCGTCTGATCGCTCACTTCCCAACCTGCGGGGCTTTTGTCCCGTTTGGGGCAGGGCTCCGCGTTCTATACGGAGTTCACATGAAAGCTTACGAGACCACAAAAATCGGTCATCACCGGGGCAATCCCCGTCTCTGGCTGCAGGGCCGCAAGGCCTCGCGCGCTGGGTTTCACCCTGGCAAGCGCTTCCGTGTCCGCAAGGACGAAACACGGAGCATGCTGGTGCTGGAAATTGATGCCGACGGTGAGCGCGGGGTTTCGCGCAAGATTGCTGGCGCTGGTGAGTTGCCTGTGATCGACATCAATAGCGCTGAGGACCTGGCGGTCCTGACCGGCTTCACGCGAGTGCGTGTGATTTCGCAGAAGCTGCGAATCGTCATCCTGCCCTGTGCTGTCGAGCTGGCAAAGAAAGAGCGGCTTGCGCGTTTGCGGGCAAAGATCGCAGCGGCAGCAGCCATTTCAGTCGGGTCGATCTCGCACGGTGGTGGCATCCTGGATCATGCACTGCATTCCGGAATGAAGGCCGCAGGAGTGAAGTCCCGTCTCGCCTTCGCAAACGACATCCGTCCCGAGCTGCTGGAGCACGCCAGTGCGCACAATGACGCTTGGGATGATGAGACGGTCTCGCTGGCTGCTCCTATGCAGCTGCTCGCCTTTGATGCATGGGCCATGGACCGCATCGAAAAGGTTGAGGTGCTGTGCGCTGGCATTCCCTGCAGTGGAGCTTCCCGCAGCGGTAGGGCAAAGCGCGGCGCTGGCCACGCTGAGGAGCATCCGGAAGTGGGACATCTCATCGCGCCGTTTCTTGCAATCGTCGCGAAGACACAGCCTGCTGTCGTGCTCGTCGAGAACGTGGTGCCTTATCGCACTTCGGCCTCGATGTTCATCTTGCGGCACCAGTTGCGAGACCTCGGGTACCAGGTGCACGAAGCAGTGCTTCAGGCGTCCGAGTGGAATGTCCTAGAAAACCGTGAACGCCTGTGCATGGTTGCTACTACTGAGGGGCTCGACTTTGATTTCGCATTGCTGAGCCGCCCAGTCAAGGTGGAGCGACGCATCGCCGAGATTCTTGAAACAGTAGCCCCGGCTGATGATCGCTGGTCAACCATGGCGGGCCTCTTGGCCAAGCAAGACCGCGATCGCGAGAAGGGGAACAGTTTCAAGATGCAGATCGTCACGGCGGACAGCACATCCTGCCCAACGATCACGAAAGGCTATGCAAAGGTGCGCAGCACGGATCCCAAGCTGCGCAGCAGCCACGATCCGAGCTTGCTTCGCCAGTTCACCCTGCTGGAGCACGCATTGTTGAAGGGAGTGCCGCCACATCTCATCAAGGGCTTGGGGCTGACCTTGGGCCATGAGCTGCTTGGGCAGAGCGTGTGCTACCAGCCATTCAAGGCCGTGGGAGAACTGCTCGGTATCTTCATGTTGGCCGATGCCGGCGTGCTGCCATCACCTGCTCAGTTGGCCGCCGACCAGGTCTCCAATGCCTCTTTAGTGCGCGTGCTTACCACGGCACTGCAACATGCGCCCATCGTCGAACCAGCGCAACTTTCACTTCTTGAGTGAGGGCTGCAGGTCGATGACCTAGGCATTCCCGCTTCGGCGATCCTGCTCGTGCACTTCGGTGCGCGGGCTTTCCAAAGCCTCCAGCAGGTGGCTTTGGAAAGCAAATTCATCTCCATGGCTTTCTGCCTTGGTCTGAAGCGGTAGCTGTCCGCGCCTCGTGCACATCAGCATTCGTCACGCACATCTGTGCGAACTGTTAACCCTGTGGGTGCACTAGCCCAGCGGGGTAGGGCGCCTCGATTTCTTGGTCCCCTGTCTGAGCAATTTGATCCATACGGCACGCACCCGCGATGCTACCGATCAATGCGCTTTAAACCCCGGGCGGGGCTCATCCCTGCCGGGGATGGACTCGCCCACTTCAAAGGAGAGTTCTATGACTATGCCATCAGCTAAGTTGGCTTGTACTGCAAGCGCCCAGAGGTTCGAGGAATGGAAGCGGCGGCCTGTGTATATGGCCCATTGCTTCACGGCGAACCTCGCGCGCCAGCTCTGCGGAGTCCAGCTCAAGCCTGGCGAAGGCATGGCAAGCGTAATGGGCGTCCCTGAAGCGATGGGGCTTATCACCTTTCGCGCGCTGGCGCCGTTCCGCTCCGCCGAGGCCAATGAACTTCGCAGCCGTGTTGCGGCTCTTGCGCGCCGCATGCGCCGCGAACGGCTCGTCGTCGCGTGACGCGCATGGGAAGTCCAACCTTAGATGAGGTGTACGTTCTAGCCAGCGAGAAGCGTCAACGCTTTTGGTTGCACGTTCGCGCCACATCTGTGCTGCCCAGCTTTCACCTGATACGGATCATCCGGTCCGCTGAGTCGTATTCGCCGCTGATGCGTGCTGCGGCACTTCGCAACCTGGTCTGCTCGGCGCCCATCGAGATTACTCGTGGGCGCTGCTACTCGGAGAGGCGCAGGCTTGTCCGGGCGTACTTTGGGGTGTAGTTGGTTTTAACCGAAATCGCCTTTTCAACCTGCGGGGCAGAGTTCCCGCAGGGGGCTCTGTCCGACTTTTTGGATGGAGCACAAGATGGACTTGAGGATAAGACCGCGAGATCTCCAGACGCTGCAAGACGCAGTGGTACCGGAGGACACGCCGGAACGGCGTGAAGCGTACACCTTGGGGAATTTCGCCCAGGCAAAGCGGTGCAAGAACTGGGATCTTCGATACCGCTGGGATTTGCTGCGCGCCAGTCGCCTTCGTCTCGGCGGTGGCATGTTGGCGCGGGGCGATCTCAATCTGTACGCCTATCTCAACGACAGGCACATCGATGACGCCTTGCGCAGCATCGTTCCACCTCTGAGAGTAACGGACGGTAATCGTTCGCCATATCCGGAGCAACAAGCGGGCAACGCCCGTTGAACCGAACCCTTTTGCCAAGGGCTTCACGTCTACGCGCCTCCTGAGGCGCGGCTTACCAACCCTGCTGGGGATCCTCCCCGGCAAGGGGGTGAGCCAGCGCAATCAATAAAGGAGTCTGCCTATGGCGCATTTGCTTGGACTATTGTTCCTGCTGTTCGTATTTCTGTTCCCTGCATTCGTGGCTCTGCCGATGCTAGGCGGAATGGCGCTGCGAGCATTTCTTAACTCCCGGTCTACTTGGATCGTCACCGCTCTGCTCATGCCGCACTTGGCCTCCAAGTCGCTTGACGGGATGTACGATGCAGCGATGTCTGGCAATACCTCGCTCACCCTGGTGTACTTGGCGGCGTTCGCTGCCATCGTGCTGGGTATCCGGTCGATCATGAAGCATGCGCTGCATAAGTAACTTCGCGTTAGACTTATGCAGCTGCGTACGGAGAAGGAACATCATGAATGAGTTTTTGAACGATCCTGTGGCGCTGGGTACGGTTATTTTTGCCGTACTCATCAACCTTGCTGTCATCGGCCTTAAATGGCAGATGTCATCGAACGAGGGTGCCACGTTGTGTGAAGGCAATAACGAATAGTTGGTAGGCGCAGTATGGCGCCTAGAATGAAAAGGCAGGCTACGCATCGCGTGGTCTGCCTTTTTGTCTAACGAGTGTCGGTAAAGCCTTGACGCAGCAAGCTGCCTGGAATATAAGAAGGACATGCCTGACATCCTTCACCAGATCCTCTCTGACCGCATCTTGCTCGGAACAATCGTCGTAGCCGTTCTCGTCAATCTGGGTGCGATCGGGTTGCGGTGGGAACGCGCGCGGAAGCAGGGCTAAGGCCTTCCTTGTGCCGAGGAAGCCCGTTGACGCCCGCGACAAACTAGCGAGCCCTTTCGAGCTTGTTGTTCTAAGTGCCCTTGGGGCGCTTAGAAGAACTAGTTTTTCTTTCCATCCGCCTGGTGCGATGGAGTCAAAGCGGTAGCTGGCCGCGCCTAGGGCGATTCAGCAACTTACGGTCGTGCTTGCACGGCTTTTTTCACCTCACTGGGAATCTCTTCCAGTGGGAAGACGATTCCCGAAAAGGAGTCGTATGTTTTCTAAAAACCCTTCCCCGCAGTGCGTGGGACGCGAGGCGCTCGATTACCGCGAGCCGGTGGATCCGAGTTCGCAGCGCCCACATCACAAACTTTCCATTGATATCGTGCGAAGCGCTCTGTTTGCATGCGATGAGTCATGTAATCCTGCGCAAGTCTCTTACTACCCAGACATCGAGTCCATGGCTACGCGGCAACGCGAGAGCAAGATTTGGAGCCAAGGCGAAATATTTGTCTTTTCCCGCTCGGAAGATTGTTTCCTTATTGCGAAGCAGGTTGCCCCCAGTAGTTGTGAATTCCTGGTCGTCACGCATGACGGGTGTAAAGATGTATTAACTGCGTACCGTTTTGGGCAGGAAGAGTTGGTAGCTACGCTGCAGGGCTACATCCAATAGCCTAGACATTTCTATTTTCAACCCTGCCGGGTGGCATCGCCCGCGTGGGTCGGTGTGCCTGGCTATTCAATGGAATACTCAGATGACAATACTCAACAGCAATTTTGACGCCTTCAAGCGCTGCGCTGACGGTGCACCCGAGGGAACGTACCAGCAGGCGAAAGACCTGAACGAGCTCTTTGGCGACACCTGCGCTGAACTGATGAGGAGCCTCCGCGCCATGGGGCTAAAAGCCGGCGCAACCGATCTCATCTACAAGGTCGAGGCGGGTCTCAACGACTATGTGAAGCAGTCAAACCCCGAGTGCCCAATGTTTCCCATGGCCGAGGGCTTTGGACTCTCCCTGGATGGTTCCGCCGCAGCGCGGGTGATCGCCCAGGGTGGTCGCGACCGGGAAGCGCTCGACACCTCCATCGCCAGCAAGCCGACGTACTACGCGGGCGAATGGCTCCACTTGTTCGGCCCAGGGCGCCGGGAAACGCGCTGCCGCATCGCCATAGCAGTTCGCACTGCTCGTGTCGTGGCGGCGCATGTGTGGACTGGCCTTCGATTCGAGAACATGAGCGAGTCCATGCGCACGAACATCGAGGAAAGCGTCATCGGCGTCAATGAAGCACTTCTCAGCCCTGCAGACTTTGGACTGAAGGGTTCGACTGAACTGCCCGCTTGGGCGCTGAACGCTGAGTAGAAATCGATTTCAGGCGCGTGCCTGACCAACCCCGGACGGGCTCCATCCCTCCGGGTGGGGCTCATCCATTTTCTTAAGGATGAACCATGTCAAGAACTAACCCGAGTAATCTCAATCTGTTGCAGACGACCATCGGTGGGAATCACTACCTCAAGATCAAAACTGAGCGGATCGATCAGATGGTTCTGATTCGCGAGGGCATTACCGCAGAGGCCACGTTGCGCCAAGAAGCGCAAGGCAACCGGGATCGCATTGCCAGACTCGCCAAGGAAGCTGACCTCTTCGAGAGTGCAGCGATGCAACTGGAGTCGAGTGGGGCCAAGCCAGGCGTGTCCCGGCCGAACGCAACCGTTGTGGCTGATGCTCTGGAGCGCTACCTGATCGCGGCAGCGACCTCAGTACACTGGGTCACAGCACCTGGAGTAGACGCCCGCTGGCTTCGCTCCTCAGTGGACTGGCCCGATGCCCCCGATATATCGTTCCTCGTTGACGAGGATACGTCGGAAGGCACCTTGGTGTACGTGATGCACCATATCAACAGAAGAGATCCCTCCGCGCTGCTTCGTCTTCTCACTGTGAAGTTCTTGCTCAAAGGCAAGGCTGCCTATGCGGAAGCGTCCACGATGCGTGAGTTCTTCATGAACATGGATGCGCAGAAGCTTGTCGCGGAGCAAGATGACTTCTGGCCGAAGGCTAAGTCGAGGTCGTAGGAGACAGCGATGTTTGCTTTCAACAAAGGCTAGTTGTCTCCTTGGGGTCGTAGGGCCACGGCGCGGTGCATGGCCTCTACAAGCGCGCGGGGAGTGTTGGAGTGCACCTCTACAACCTTGAGTATGAGTTGGACGCGTAAATCGCTGACAACGTCAGGCAGGGGCGATTACTCGTCTTAGCCCCCGATCGCACCGGGGTGCCAGGTACATGCACTCCACCTCCTTCTTCACCGAGCGGTGGCTGGGGATCGAGGGAATCAGCATTTCTGGGAATGTCGAGTCGAACACGCAGATTCGGTAAGGACATATGTCCATGTATAGCGGAGAACTGCAGACCGCCAAGCCGGCTGTTATGGGCTGAAGAGTCAATTTAGCATGCGTTTTCTCCTTCGGGAGAGTTTTTAACCCGCGAGGGCACTTGATGGCCTCACGGGTCCAGTGTCCTCGCTTTTCATAGGAGCGACGGATGAATCTCGAAAATATGGCTAAGCAACAAATTTTGGTCATTGGTGCTCGTGCCACACATGAATTTGTTGAAGGTCCTCAGTACTGCGCTACTAGGATATCTTTGGAATTTCTCAGACGACTCGTTCAAGTGCATCGTCTAGTAGAGGAAGCCGGGCTTTCCGAGGCGAGGTTCTATTACGAACCCGATGTTTGGGGGCCAGGAGACACAAAGGAGGAAGCTAAGCTCTCCGAGCCAGAGGTCGTGGTAGCCACTCGGTGTTTTTGGTTCAGTCAATTTGCCAAGGATGCCGACTGCAATATTGAATCGGAACTCATGGACTTCGTTTCATTGGAAAAGTTGCTCACCGAATCCGCGCCGAACGAGTTGATATTCGTTTCCGACGAACTGCGATCGCTCTACGAGGAAGACAACGGTGAATAAAGGACGAGAACTGGAGATCATAATTGACAGTGATCGCGACCTGGAGCGGCTGAGTTGTAAGCGTGTCTTCATAAGGAGAACCGAGGACGGGCGGTACCACGTCACATCCAAACTTCGGTTCTGGAAGGGAGGTGACCACTCGTTTCTGAGCAAGCTGCTGCGTCGGAGGATGCCAGGGCTTCAATCTATAGCAGGTAATTGCAGTGCTCCATCGGGGTACTTCTGGGGCAAGTAGTCCCTTTAATGCATCTGCAGACCCTTCGGGGTTCTGCAGTGCTTTCCAAAGGCCCTTATCCAAAGGATCTTTGGAAAGCAGCATTGTTTCGCCAGGTTAGTCCTGACGATCAACATTCCCAGCTCGGGGGAATCAAAGCAACCAGCAAATGCAGCCCTTCACCGGGCCTTTTAACCCATGCGGGTCATCTACCCGCAAGGGGTGCTGACCTGCTTTTCATTTGGAGGTCAGTATGATTACTCATGCAATCAGCGCACCCGCTCGTCGGATGGGCGCTTTCATCACGGCTATTGCAAAGGCCAGACAATCGGTGGCAGAGGGTGGCTCGCTGGCTTATGCGGTGGAGCAGTGCCCATTGCGTGGCCGGGTCATCAAACTGGAAACAGCCAATGGGTGGAGTCCCTATCCATTGTTCGTGGAAAGCCCGCAGTAGACGCCATGAGCAAGTTCTACATCAGGGCAAGAGAGGCGCGCGAAAACGATGTTCTCTGCTTCGGCAACCCGAAGCGAGAAATTCGTGTCGAACGTGTCTCGCACAATTCGTCAGGCCGTATAGGTATTCACGCCAATAGTGACACTTGGACTGCCTACTTCAACCCCAACGACAGGGTTCGCATTAAGGCACGCGCCTATTAACGTCTTTCTTGGAGATTTATCTATGAGCACGCAAACGGTGTTTCTAAAAATGAAGATCAACAAGGCCGACGGCGTATTCCGCAATGAGGCTTCAATGTTGGAATGGGTGAAGACTTGCTTGAACTGCAACACAAACTATGCGAGTGTCGATTTCGAGGTCGCCGGTGCAGAACGCTTTGAGGCGCTCTCGGCCATCGACTACGCGTTCGACCGAATGCATAGCCTTTTAGCTGGCGCTGGGGCACTCAACACCGCGTGTCTAGCGCAGGCGATCTACGGCCTCAAGCTTGAAATCGCGATAGCGCAGAGAGATGCTGATCTGGTCGCGGCAGCAGAGTCCAGCCTACAGGAACTTAAGCCAGCTCTTCAAGGGTTGGATTTGCGAACCTTCAAGGGCTGGTGCGCTGCGGCAGCTGCGCTGCTGGCAGACAAGCCTTCGGGCACGGCCCTGATCGATGCTCCATTCCATGGATACCTAATCCTGGTGGATGGAGTACTTCACGGCTTGGCAATGCGCGAAGACGGCGACGTGCGGTTTCCCTCAGTGAAGCAGTGTCCGCTCGACGCAAACGAGGTGGACCGTTCGATCTGGGACGACGCGCTTCAGTGCTGGGAAGCCCATGATCCACTGCTTTGCCGCAAGGCATTATTGCTGCCTGCTTTCACCTCTCTCACATTCGAGGAAATAGCAGGCGAACAACCTGAGTCATACCCCGGCGCAAGCCTGGATTGATTAGCTAAACGTTACTAACCCCATCCGGGATTCACCTCCCGGATGGGGGGTGATTCCGGATTATCACTGGAGATCACCATGAGTTCTTATCAGTATTACCCGACCGGCGCCCATACGGCAGCCCGCATGTATGCGAAGTTTAAAAGGCCAGTCAACCACCTCTGCGATCCGAGCGCTGGGAAAGGGCACCTAATCCGTCATGCCCGAGAAGGGTTTATCGGAGTTCCAGACGCAGCTCTACCGTGGCTTGCAGATATTGAAGATCGGCCGCTTGGGAGAAACGGCGCTAGAGTGTTCGACTATGCGCGTAAACGCTTCGGTGACGTTAGACAGGTATCGGCCGCAGAAATCGATGCGCGGCATCACGATAGCCTAAAGGAGTTGGATATCCAGATACTGGGTTACGACTTCATGGACGTGCAGTCGTTGGCAACGGTTACGTCTGTTCTCATGAATCCACCGTTTGCTCGGGGTGAGGCTCATGTTTTGCACGCGTGGGACGTTGTATACGATGCAGAAATTGTAGCCATTATCAACGCAGAGTCTATCCGGAATCCACGGACTCAAGAGCGCCAGCGCTTGGTCGAGTTGATTGCGGCACACGGGACAGTCGAGTTTCTGCGCGACCAGTTCATAGACGATGTTGAACGAACGACGGACGTCGAAGTAGCTCTCATTTACTTGGAGAAGACGCCTGCGCGCTACATGGATTTGGACAGGTTGCTTGGAGGGCTCACCAAGGGGGATGCCTTGAGGGGCGAGATAGAGGTTGAGGTCTGTACTGCCCTTTCCCTTCCTTCAAACTTCATTCAGGACACGTCCTACCGGTTTCGCCAAGCAGTAGCTGCAGCTCGCGCTGCAAGCGAAGCCGTGGCACTGGCAGATCACTTCGCTGAGGGCATGGGACTTACGCTCGATGAGATGCAAGCTAAGGGAGTGGGAAGTGATTTCCGCACCGAGGCTGGCAACGTTCGTGCTGCAGCCAACGCAGACTTCACGGTGCGGTACGAAAACCTTAAGAAGCGAGCCTGGGGGCAGATCCTGCGCTCTTCGCTCCTGAATGACCGACTGAGCAACCAAGCGCGAAGGAAAGTCGAGGCATCGGCGGAAAGCATCTATGCCATGGAGTTCAGTGTGGCAAACATCCACGGCTTCCTTGCGGGGGTCATTCAATCGCTGCCATCTATCTACGAGGAGATGATTGTGGATCTGTTCGATGCCATTATTGAGCGATCGTCCGACAATGTGGTGTTTTACAGGAGTTGGAAATCAAATCAGAAGCACCGTATAGGTATGCGCATTCGAAAATCGCGTTTTATCATGCCTCGCTTTCAACTTTCGTTCGGCGGAACTTTGGACTACGAGTCTGAACGGTTCTTGGCGGACGTAGACAAGGTGTGGGGATATCTGATGGGCGAGCCCCATGGGTATGATGGTCTGGTTGCTGCCATGAAGAAATCCGATCTGCGTTCAAGTGAACGAATAGCCTCGCGCTATTTCGACGTGCGCTATTACAAGGGGGTTCAAACACTCCATTTCTATCCTAAGTCCAGCGAGGTTGTGGAGAAAATCAATAAATTTGTCGGAAAGCTGCGTCAGTGGATTCCGGGGAATATGGACGAGGCAAATAGCGATTTTCAGAAGCAATACGAGGGCGGGGAGGCGCTAACGAAGGAATACATGAAGGCCTACGAGTTGAGTGCTCGCAATTCCTACGGTTATGATCGTCCCGCGATCGCGCTCCTTCGGAACCTTAAAGGAAAGGATGAAGGAGATACGCTCCAGCTTGACCGTTTGAGTGCAGCGGTTGACATGGTGCATACCCAGCGAGGCCTTCATTGCGGTCCTGCGTTGACGACATCACATCCTGTGAAATCAATTTGCATGGGGGACCGACCTCATAGTAATGAACACTCCAGGCAGGAGCAATTGCTCTTGCTTGCAGCGTAAAGCGGAACCGCCACGTGCAGGCGAAGGAGTCTTCCGACTTCTTCGCCTCCGCTGTGACTGGTGCTGACAGGCTTCCACTTCGGTGGGGGCTTTCCCAAGAGTCAACCGTTTGCTCTTCGGAAAGCGACATAATCGTGGCGTGTCTTTCTGGAGGTTATGAATTCCACTGCTGCCAATTATGGGCTGCCGCGATCATGTAAATGTATAGCTAATATTAAGTGTGTTAAAGCATTCTGTTGCTAAGCAGTCTTCTTCGAAACTTACGGTTTTGATGTTGATCAGCGGGCTCAGCAGTTCGTTGCCCCTTTCGGCCTAAGCGGTACAGTCGATGGGCAATTCGGATATGAACGACCTAAGGCAGAAAGACGTTCTATGGCCGACATAGTAGCAGGGGCTGCCCAAGAGCCGCCTGAGCAGTCCTCAAGCAAGGGCCGCTACATATTGACGATGTGGAACACGTTGAACAGCTCGCGGCCACACCCCGTAGGGCGTTTTCCCTCGAACAGCTACTTACACGGAAGCTTTTCGCCTGATTTTCGCTAAGGGTACTCTGTACTATCAGAGGCACGCCAGGGGCCAGCACGTGGAAGTATTCGTGTGCTGTCCGCCGATATGGCAACTCTCTTCACTTGGAGAAAATCATGAGTTTTCAAGCTCGCGCGCCCGTATTGCCGATTGCTCAAAAAAATTGGTTTTTGTTAGTGCTATCCATTGGACTGTGCAAGTCCTTGATTTTTGCACTGTTATCCTTCGCCGCCATAAGCTCGCATGCCGGGACTGCTTATGTCCGAAACAACGCGACAATGTCTCTAGAGCTCACCGCCCAGAATGATGGTGCCGTGTTCGGCGGGACGGGCGATGGAACGAAAATTACCCTCGCACCAGGTGCAAGTCAGACCATCAATCACGCTAAATCGAGTGATGGCTTGATGGTCCGGCATAAGTACACTATTGGTTTGGGCCAATTGTGTAGTCGATTTAGTACTACGTCCTACGCAGATGCTCAAACAAAGCCGTGTGAGGAGCGTGATGGAGCGATGCTTGGTGGATATGACTATTCGACTGGCGGAACGCCAAGTGCGAATCCAGAGTATCGTGGGTTCCAGACGCTTTACGTTATTTACGAGATCAAAGTATATAACTGTGCTGCGGCTACCGTTGCTTGGGGGCCAGGGGGTATTTGCAAGGCCTCTATTGGCGTCGGTCAGCCGAATGCGGTTGTGGCTATTTCCAACAATGCAACGGGGGTCGGCGGTGACGGGACAGCTACATGCAGGGTTCCTAATGGTTGGAGCGTGACTGGTAGTTGCATTGCCAGCATGGTGCAGCCTGCGACTATTTCCGCTACTCAAGGGACACTGGTTGGAAAAATCCAAGTCACATGGGGCGCGGTGGAAGGGGCTTCCGGGTATGAGCTTTCATATCGTCGTCAGCCGGAGGAGAATTGGACTTCTATCGTTGCAAGTACTGGCTATATCTTTGCCACCACTGACGAATCGATATTTGAGTTTCGAGTGAGAGGAACCAACGCCGCTGGTGCCGGAGACTGGAGTAATATAGCTAAAGGATTCATTATTCCACAGATAATGCCCTTGTTTGTATCGCAATCTGCGCCAGAAAACGTAAGAGCCGGGTCTACGTTCATAGTTCCACAAACTTGGAAGAATAACGGCTACACAACTTGGACAAGCGACGGCAGGTTCTATTTAGCACAAGCAACAGGTTCTGGTAATTTTGGTGATGGCAAGGCCATCTTCCCCGGAAATGTCACACAGAATTCGAGCGCCACTTCCCAAGTTTCCCTTATAGCACCTTCCGTGCCAGGTGTTTACGTCCTTTCTCGCCAGTTTTTCAAGGAGGGCATCCCGTACGGCGCCCCTTCCGCGCCTGTGAATATCCGAGTTTGGGGCGATGCAACCTGCAGTGGAATTTCTGTCAACAAGGCCTATTTGTACGACCTTAATGGGACGGTGAGCGTTCAATTTTCGGCGAACAACCAGACGACAGTAATGTCAGCAAGCGTCTGGAACGAAGCGGGTGGGGCGTTGGGGGCAAGGATCTACAATCCCACGGCAGCGGCTGGTGTCTACAAGTTTGACGTCCCTCTTTCCGACCACGGTGGGCGTATTGGTACCTATCGAGTGAAGGTTGACGTGAGTAACGTGGTTACTTCGTCTAGCTGCGAGATAACGTTTGAGTTGCGTCCGCTCGAAACGCCGATTGTTCAGCTTCAGGCGCTTATCGGCACAGGGCCTGGTAGTAACAGTTTCGTCACGGGACAAACAGATGTTGACCCGTTCGTTAAAGTCTCAGTCAATCGCACTGAAGGCTTGCCAATGGTTTTGGAGCTCGTGTTGGCCAATGGTCCCACCGAAGTTGGAGGGACTGCTGCCCTGTCTGCCGGTGCAGAGGCGGCGAACCTTAGCGTCGTGCGATGGAGGCCAGGCGCGTGGGGTACGCGTGGGTACCTGCTCCGTATAAAATACGCGGATCCTGCGGCCGCAGACCAAGGCAAGAACCTCGAAATTCCAATAGAGTTGATTCTTGCCCCTGCCAACAACACCCTCTCGCTAAGCTTCGGCTCGGGTCACCCATTAACTGCTTCCACCACAATGGGCCGAGGGGGATCGCTTCCCTACGCAAGCGGGCCTCAAGGGAGCTGGGTCTCGAAGCTCGGCGTACAGGGCGGGTCGGATTTGGACAGCTTCTTGCCGATGGGCGAATCCGGCAGCCGCCAACATGCATTGGACTACAACGTCCTCTACGGAAAGAGCCTGGTGGGCACAGCTCGTGCCGTTGCACCAGCAGGTGTTTCGTTGTTGAAGCCCATTGAGGTTACAACGATTGCGAGCGTGCCGACAATGCCGGTCAAGAACCTTCAGGCCACGGATGGCACCTTGGAGGATATGGTACGTGTTACTTGGGATGCGCCGGCGGATGGCGCAGCAGGTTTCACGTACGACGTATACCGTGACGCAGAGCTGATTCAATCCAGCAAGTCGGTAAGGGTTGTGGACGACGTGCCACCGGTGCGCGGCCAAATCTACAACTACCGCGTCGTTGCCGCCTTGAATGTGGCCAAGAGCGGTGAGGCCATTGACCCGGGCCACATGCCTGCGTGCAGGGCAGCACGCTTGGTCGGCGCGAGCTTGAACGCCGATATGAGTGCGATCAACGGCCTCATAGAACAATGGCCATGCCTGGTGAGCCTTGCTGGTACGAGCACTATCGATGCTTTGTCACCTCTGGGGCTGGAGCTCCAAGGGGCGAAGTCATACAAGGCGTTCAGCGTCCCCGTCCCGTTGAATTTGAAGGATGGTCCTCACGTACTCCACCTCGGCTTGGCAAGCGAGGGCGTTGTGCTGAACGCGAACCGGACCTATGACATGCCGTTTCAGCTGAACCGAGCTTCAATCGCGGTCAACGATCTCACCATCACCTACGATGGCTCTCCGGCGAAGGCGGGGCAGGATGCAACGTCGATTGGTCGTTTCGGTGTTCGGATGGAAGGTGGCTCGGGTATCGGGTTTGCCGAAGAAGTGAAATGATGGAGCCGTAAGGGGCCGAGGATTATTTCCTCGGCCCCTTCTTTTTTTGGGGGGTTGAGGAGCCTGTGTCGCTAGTCCGGAGGCGTTCAGCGGGCATGGGCACATCACCAAGACGACCGGGGCCTCACCTGGCCAAGGGTGAGGGAAGCCTGGTCGGAATTGGTGATTAACCTGAGGAGCTGGCACGATCTTCGCCGCAAGAAAGATTCAATTTATATTACATGACCTCGCCAACTGGCGCTAAAGACACGGCCAATCAGTGTCTGGAGGAGGGGAGTCTTATTGGTAGATGCAGCATAGGAAAGTTGATAACGCTTTCACTATTGCGCTAGTTAGTGAGTGGTGGAAGAGGGAACTCCGGCCGTTTATCCGATTCTCCGTAAGCGACGCAGGGTGCTGTTGAGGAAGGCACTGCATTTCTCAGAACCCTGTGAATCCTGAAGTTAAGTTTGGATAAGTGTTGTATTGATATTACATGACCTGTCGTATTGCCTAAATTATCCTGCTTATCAAGCCTGTTGCTCGCAGTTTTCGGTAGCTTGGGTAATAATATGGAAATTGAGGATGCTCGAAAGGTAGACTAATGTCTGAGCTATTTCAAGGATCGCTTTTCAGAGAGCCGCCGAGCGCAGAGGTCCTGCTTGATCTGTGGCTCGATCATGGTTATTCCGCTGACTCAGATCCTATTGGCCTGAAAGGCGAGCCATCGTATCGGTACTTCTGGAGTACCTGGACGAAGTATCTGAAAACTGGCAGAAATGCGGAGCTGCCAGCCCCTATAGAGTGGCAGGCCGTTACTAGTGAGGATGTCGTCGGCTTTCTGACATCTGGACCAGAAAGCCGCAAAGAAGACACTCAAGTCAGTGATATTACCCGCCGCAGATACTGGCGTTTGCTAGAGCGCATTTACGATTTCGCGCTGCAACAAGGATGGGTATCGTCCAACCCTGCAAAGGCTCTCGAAAGAATGGATACGCCGCCGAGCGAAGATCCACTTGGTGCGATCGTCACGCCGAAGGTGTGGGCGGCCCTGAACTCCATCCTGCTTGCACCTGTCGATGGAGATCCGATCAGTGCCCGAAATCGCGCGCTGCTTGTCTGCCTGACCGCGATGGCATTGACACCTATGGAAGTTCGCACGCTCACGCTGGATTCGGTCGTGTATGCCACGGAGGAGGGGACGGAGCGACCTCATCAGCTCCAGCTTGATGGCCCAGGCAAGAACCAGCGGCGCCGGGTTGTTCTACCCACGGTCGCTGTTGCGGCCCTTCAGGATTGGCTCGCCATTCGGTCCCGCGTCGCATGCAAGCCAGAAGTTGAGAGTCTCTTTTGCACGAATCGTGGGGCAAGCCGCTCTGGCGGAAAACCGGCTGGGCAGATGACACCCGTGACCCTGCTCCTGCTGGTGCGAGACCTTCTCGTCGCTGCGGCTAAGACGGCGGGTGAGCCGCTCCCCGCTCGTCTGGGTCCGCAGATCCTTCGCAACACCCGCTTGGTGATGTGGCTCAATGAAGGCGTGCCAGCCAGCCAAGTTGCGGTCTGGGCAGGGCTGAAGAACGTCAAGGGCCTCTACCACCTTCGTGAACACCTCAATCCTGAAATTCGGATTACGGTGAAAAACGTACGCGACGATGAGGACTGACTAGGTGCACTGACACAGAAGGAAGGGCCGGAGCATCCGGCCATTTTCATTGAACGGCCTGGGCTACTTGAAATTCCGGCTTTCTGTCGCCAAGCGGCCCATCAGGTGGCTCAGGTCGGCGAGCCTGTCCGCGATCAGGTTGCATACCGCGCCGTTGCGTTGCCACCGGCCTTTGACGGCCAACAGTCGAGCGCTGAGCAGGATCTCCCGTTGCGCATCCCGCACATCTGGCCAGACGATGACCTGAGTCGCGCCGTCCTCGTCCTCCAGCGACACGAAGATCGTGCCGCTGGCCGTATCCGGCTGCTGCCGCAGCGTGACGATGCCGGCCGTGCGGACGATGTGGCCGTTAGGGACGCAGCGCAATTGCGCGGAGGTTTTGAGCTTGTAGCGTTCGAGCCTGGGTCGCAGTAGCTTGAGGGGATGGCTGCGCAGGGTCAGGCCGATCGAGGTGTAGTCCCAAAGCACTTCTTCGCCTTCGCGCGCGGCCTCCAGCTCCAACTCGTCTTCATCGATTGGCGCGTCGCGCAGCAGTTGCGGCGGAGCGTACAGCGCTGCGGCTTCCCAAACCTGCCGACGCCGGTGCCCCGACAGCGAGGCCAGTGCATCAGCGGCGGCGAGCTGCTTCATTTCGTGCTGTTCAAGACCTGCGCGCCTGGCAAGTTGCTCGGCGCTATCGAACGGCGCCTGGGCCCGCTCCGCCTCGATGCGTCTCGCGCTATCCGCCCTCAGGCCCCCAATCAGGCGCAAGCCCAGGCGCACGGCGGGTCGGTGCTCGATGTCTTCCAACGTGCAATCAACCTGGCTATGCATCACGTCCACCGGGCGCACTTCGACGCCATGTCGGATGGCGTCCTGGACGAGTTGGCTGGGCGAATAGAAGCCGAGGGGAAAGCTGTTGAGCATCGCGGCGAGGAACGCTGCGGGCTCATGACGCTTGAGCCAGCATGAGGCGTAGACCAGCAGTGCAAAACTGGCCGCGTGCGACTCAGGGAAGCCATAGGCCGACATGCCCCTTATTTGCTCGAAGATGGCGTCGGCGAACGACTTTTCGTAGCCGCGCTCCGTCATACCCCGGACGAGCTTGTCGTAGTATTTTTCCACCCCGCCCTTGTTCTTCGACGCGGCGATCGCCCGGCGCAAGCCATCGGCCTCGCCGGGGGTGAAGCCCGCCGCCTGCATAGATACCTGCATAACTTGTTCCTGAAAAATCGGGATACCGAGCGTGCGTCCCAAGGCCTCCTTGAGCGCATCACTGGGATAGGTCACGGGCTCGTACCCCTGCCGGCGCTTGAGATACGGGTGCACCATACCTCCCTGGATTGGGCCTGGCCGCACGAGGGCAACCTGAACCACCAAGTCATAGAAGGTCCGGGGCTTCAGACGCGGCAGCATCGACATCTGCGCGCGGCTTTCAATCTGGAAGACCCCCACCGTGTCGGCCTTGCAGATCATGTCGTATGTGGCAGGGTCTTCGGCGGGGATGTCTTGCATGTTGAACTGAAAGCCGCGACGCTGCCCGACAAACTCCAGGCCTCGCCTGAGCGCTGAGAGCATGCCAAGCGCCAGCACATCGACCTTCAGCAGGCCTGCTGCATCGAGGTCGTCCCGGTCCCACTGGATGACCGTGCGATCGACCATCGATGCGTTTTCCACGGGGACCATGCGGGACAGCAGGCCCCTCGTCAACACGAAGCCGCCTGTGTGCTGCGATAGATGCCTTGGAAAGCCGATGAGCTGGTCGGTCAGTTCCAGCAACTGGCGCACCTGCAGGCAGTCCGCATCCATGCCCAGCTCGTCGAACCGCTCAAGCCGGACCCGCTTGCCATCGAACCACATCTGTCCCTTGGCAATCGCATCGACCGTCTCCAGGTCGAAGCCCAGCGCCTTGCCCACGTCACGGATCGCGGAGCGCGGTCGGTACGTGGCGACGGCAGCGGCCAGGGCCGCGCGGTCGCGCCCGTACTTCTCGTAAAGGTACTGGATGACTTCCTCGCGCCGTTGGTGCTCGAAGTCAATGTCAATGTCCGGTGGCTCGTTGCGTTCGCGCGAGATGAAACGTTCGAATAGAACGCTCATGCGCGCCGGATCCACTTCGGTGATACCCAGGCAATAGCAGACGACCGAGTTCGCGGCCGAGCCCCGGCCTTGGCACAGGATATGCCGCGAGCGCGCGAACAAGACAATGTCATATACAGTGAGGAAATATTGTTCATATTTCAGTTCGCAGATGAGGTCTAGCTCATGCTCAATCTGCTTTTGCACCTTGACGGGGATGCCCTGTGGCCAGCGACGGCCGGCGCCTTCATAAGTGGCCTGGCGTAGAAAGCTGGCGGCCGTGTGTCCGGGCGGCACTACCTCCTCGGGATACTGATACTTGAGCTCGTCTAGGCTGAAGCTACAGCGTGCCATGACGTTCAGCGTTTCGGCCAGCAGATCGGCAGGAAAGGTCTGGGCCAGGCGCAGGCGGCTGCGCAGATGCCGTTCGGCGCTGCGCTCCAGCGCGTAGCCGCATTCAGTGAGCGGCTTCCCGATGCGGGTCGCCGTCAACACATCCTGCAGCGGCTTGCGCGAGCGCACATGCATATGCACGTCGCCCACGGCGACCAGCGGCAGCGCGGTCAGGGAGGAAAGTTCACGCATGCGGTGGAGCCAAAGTTCGTCGTCCATGCGGCGTACCAGATCCACGCCGATCCAAGCGCGCCCCAGAAAGTGCTTCAAGGCCCAGCGGCCCATGGCTTCCAGCTTGGTGTCGGTGCAAGAGCGATCAGGGCAGAGCAGCGCCAGGCAGTGCTGGAGCTCGCCATGCTTGAGCCCAGCTGTGTCTAGGTGGTATTCGCCTTTGGCCGAGGCGCGCCGCAGCCGGGTGATGAATTGGCAAAGGTTTCCGTATCCTTCGAGGTTCTGCGCCAGGACGACCAGCGTGAACGTCCCGTCTCGCTCTGTGCGCGGCTGCACCGCGAAATGCGCCCCGACGAGCAGCGGCAGACCGGCGTTCTTGGCGGCAACGTGTGCGCGCACGATCCCTGCCATGCTGCATTCATCGGCAATGGCCAGCGCTGCGTAGCCAAGTTCCTGCGCGCGCTCCACGAGTTCATCGGCCTCGCTGGCGCCTTTCAAGAAGGTGAAGTTCGTCATGCAACGAAGCTCTGCATACGAAGGAAGCGAGGATGGCACGAAGGACATGGAGAAAGATCAGCCGTAGTGGCCATGGAGGAACCAGGCCGTTTTGTCGCCCGCCAAGCGGGCTTGGAACACACACAGCACTCCCGCATATGGGCTGATCGCCAACCAGTAATCGCGCTGCACGTTCAGAGCGGTCTCCTCCCCCTGCGCATTGATCCGGTGCCACCAGCCGCCCTCAATTCGATCTGGCCCCAGCAGCAGCTGCAGCGTGCCTTGATAAACCGGTCGGTTCTCCCGCTCCAGCAGCTGCAGCGGCTTGTCCAGAATCCAACTCGGCAAGGGCAGGTGGGCCCCTTCAGCGCTAGGGGCGCGCGTGCGCCCCGCCGACTGCACCCAGGTCTGGATCCATTCCAGTCGGTGGTCTTCGCGAAGAATCGGCCGCCGCACACAGTCTTCTCCCAGGCGAGCCTGGATGCGTTCCAGCGTGAGGGCCATGGACGCACCCTTGCGTCTCGTGTCCGGGATGAGCGCGCGGCTCTCCTCAACGAGCGGCTCCGCCTCGGCAACGCGCAACTCCAACTCGCCTGCAGGTGCCTCCAGTTCGACCTTCGCCAGATGCTCGGCCAGCAGCCGCACCAAGTGCTCAACGTCTTGCGTGGCCGTGGCAGTTCGTACCGTCAATTCACCGCTCGAATTGGTGCTTTTGCCACGCATCACGTCATAGCACCAGCGCACCGTGAACGCCGTGGTCCCCAACCGTCGAGCTCGCAGCCATCCAACCATCTGCAACAGCAGTCTGCGGGCACCGAATAGCAGTGCAGGACCCGTTTCCACCCGCGACATCAATTCGAGGCGTGCATGAAAACTCTCGGGAAGCGTGAGCCAGTCATAGCTTTCAGGCCGCAGACCATACGCCTCGTCCAGTGCAGACAACAAAGACTTGTCGAAGCGCCTGCCGATCCCGCCACGCGGTAGCGCACGTACTTGCCCGAGGGTGCGGCACCCGACTCTGGCCAGCGTAGGTTGATGGCGAGCTACGGCGGTGATAGTGTCTAGTGGCAACCTGTCGAGCACCTGTTGCAGCGGCATGCTGAACCCGTCGCCGACGCCATGCTTGGCCAACGCCAGCGCTGCCAGACCAGTCGGTGCCCACGCAACGCGAGCCCCCAGTTCGCATGCCCCTTGCTCAATGCGCTCGCGCAGCATATCCATGCCATGGAACAAGCGAGCACTGGCCTCAACTTCCACCAGCACCGAGGCTTCAACCAACGCCACGCGCGGCGAGAATTGAAGGGCCCAGATGCCTAGCGAGTGTTGATCAATTTGCGACTCGGACGCCGTCGAACTGAGCGGGACTAAAGCGGCCCAGTACATGGGTCACCTCCGAGCAAGGGATATGCGCGGGCTGCGCAAGATTGCGCAACCTTGGCGGGATCACGATCCCCAAGTTGCTGGGCATCGCGTCAAGATGCAGCATGTCTTCGAGCGGAGCGCCCCGGCGCTTGATTATTTGCACGTCGATTTGCCAGCCCATGCCGGGCTTGACGGAGAGCCGCAGCGGCGCGGCCGACGTGTCGCGCACAGCCGTTTCCGGACGAAACAAAAACACGGGGGCATCGCAGCTATGTGCATTCAATTGCAGACGCCGGATCTGTTCGGGCCGCGCCTGGGGAAGCCAGGCCAGCACAGCGCCCACCGGCTCGGATTTGATCAGTTGCTCCGTGACCCAAAGCCGGTCTGCCGGCCCCTTCGCGTCGATCCAGACCAACTGCTCTGGCCTTACGCCTAGCTGTGCCAAGCCCATGGCATGGGGCTGCTTCGGGGGTGCGACAAGATAGAGACAGCTGCCTTTCTCTGCCAAGAGCGATGCGAGGGAGGGGCCCAGTAGCCGCCACTCGCACACAGCTGCCTGAGGCATAAGAACGTCAGAAAGGCAGGCGGTTGGCCACCCCTGGCCTGGAAGCGCCGCGTCCAGCGCCGGATGGCCGGACGGTATGGTGCGCCCTGCAGCAGCACCTAACTCCGAGCCACGCCATACCGCCTCGGCAACATGGGTGGGCAACTGCCACCGGTCGAAGGCCGCAGGGCAGCGGGTAGGGTTGATAGGTTCGTGGAGCATGGCAATAGCTGTATTTGCATACAGTATAGAGGCCCTGCTTCTCCGCTGCCTAGGGTCGAAACGGGTGTCCCAGCTGCGCTTCCGAATCGGGAGCGGGCCAGGCAGTTCCAGCAGCGCCCTGCGGACTTTGCGACCCAAGCCGTGGCAGTCCGCCTCAATCTTGAGTCTGCGTAGGGGACATGGCCCGGGTCTCGCATCGTCGCCCAACCACGCATCAGGAACAGGGATGACCTCACACAGAAGGCCGGACGGCGTTGACGGCGGCAGCGCGAGCCTGCATGTCGGCCTTCACGTAGATCGCGGTCGTATTGATGGAGCTATGCCCCAGCAGTGACTGCGCGACCGTAAGATCTTTTCCCGTGGCCTTGAGCACGTGGTGTGCAAATGTGTGCCTAAGCCAATGCGTAGAGGCCCGCTTGAAGGTGGTGCGTTTCTCGCTAGGCAACTCACCAGCCACTTCGGAGCATTTAAGGAAGAACTGTTTGAGGAGTGAATAAATGGCAGCAGCTGATAGGCCTCCGGCATGACTCTTCGAGTTATTCTGGTCTGCCTTTTCTTCAGCCTTTATTTGCGGATGGGAGCCATCCTCCCTAGTGAGAACCATTTGAAACCTATGGTCCTTTGCCACAACCAGTTGACGGCCATCATTCTCTGAGTCAGTTTCATTTTCTTTGATCGCCTTCATCTTTTTACGTGACTCTATCCATCGTTCATCCAGCAAGCCAATTAAAGGCATATCATTTTCTTTGTCTGGCTTGGGGATGACTCCACGGGCCTGCAATGCGAGCCTATCTTCCTTATGAGCAAGGAGTGCTGCGTAGGTATCTACATTAATAGGCACGTTTCTTACACGCAAGCCTTTTCCTTCAACTTTAAGGCCCCATTGCTCGGTATCACGACCGTCGATGCGCAAGCGGCTCAGATGACCCCAGGTGGCATTTGCCAGTTCCTCGCGCCGCAGACCAGCTGACTCCAGTATCCGAATGATCGCCGCAAGCCGTCGCTTGGCATACCCATCCTTCATCTCAGAAAAAGTCTGCCCGATGATTTCGAGCTCCTGCTCGCTGAACGAGCGCATCACGTCCATCTTGGCGTCCTTGCGCTTGGAGCCAACGATGCCGTCTGCGGGATCCGAGGTGAGGTAGCCGCTCGTGTGCCACCGCCTGAACATGGAGCCAATCGCGACAAAGGTGACTTCAAGGCTCGTATCGGACAACGGGCCTCGCAGAGGGCGCCAGTCCTCGGCTTTGCCTGTGCGGGGCGCATTGCGGTCCTGGACCCATTGCGGGGGCGGGTCCGACAGGAAGTCCTTGAACGCCAGCAGATCGTGTAGCGTCATGGAGGACAAGCTGACAAACCGAACGTGCACGGCCCACAGCACCAAGCGCTCAATAGCCCTGCGATAGGCCACCTGCGTCGCCGCCGACTTCTGGAGGATGAGCTGGAACCAGGCGGTAACGGCCTCCATGTCGTTGCTGGCATCCAAGCTGTTCGGTGCATGCGTTCTCAGCATGCCGTCCTGGCCGCGCAGATGCTCGGGCCAATTCAGCTGGGACAGTGGAGCCAGCTGGGGCCGTGGCTCATCAGCTGGATCTTGCTGGGGCACCAAGGCACGCTGCTTGAGGCCCTGGGCCGCACAGATGTTCCACCTGGCCATCCACAGCCCGATATCCTCGGCGCGCCGGACGCCGAAGCCTGGGACGTAGCCGTACCACTGATCGCCGCGAAGGGCCATCCAATCGACCAGATTGCCGAGAGTGAGCACGCCCGCCTCATTGAGCGCCTGGCGCTGCTGGGGGTTGATCCTCAACCACTGCTCGACGCGATCATCCCGGCTCGGGCGCCTGCCCAGCTGGCTATCCAACCAGTCGATGGCCGTTAGTAGGCGCTCCGTGCGCTCAGTCGCTGACAGGGCGGAAGCGGCCTTTGTACCCTCTGAACCTCGCTGGGAAGGGTCTTGGCCAGACGCCTCCAGCGGTTGCCCTGCTGGCGCTGCCGCAGCGCTCGGCTCGTCGGGATACTCCGCCTCGTACATTTCTATGAGATCCGCCTCGGAGTACATATCCTCAGGGAACCGCGATGCAAACTCTTCGAGCGATGGTCTTTCGGGAGCGTCGGGCGCTGCGGTGCTTTGGACCACGAGCGGCGCCGACTCAGAGAGCATCGATGCTGCAGCGCCGACAACGTCGGCCTGTAGGGCTAGCAGCTCTCGAACCATTCCCCGAGCCGCAGCAGCGTCCGTGAGCCTCTTTGCGCCGGCTTCAATTCTGGCCAAGATCAGGCCGAAGTTTTCGATCAACTTGGCGCGTTCTGGAACGCGGCTGGTCCACAGGAGGTACTGCCGCGAAGCGATGCCGACATCGATGCCCTGGGCCACCGCTCGAAGCACCGCAAATTCGTCTGCCGTGATGTGCGTGTTGGCCGCGCGGGTTTTGGCCCCGGGCGGGCGGCCGCGCCGGCGAGCTGTGCGAGCGGCGACCGGTGATTCGAGCACCTGGTCGTTCTCATCGACGGCGGCAGTGCCAAAGCCCACTTCGGCGTGGATGTCGTTCTGTTGTGGGTCACTCGTCATGGCAGCGGGGTGAAATGGATCGTTGACAGCAGCGACGCCTTGAACACCTTGGCCAAGGCCTGCAGCCGGAGCGGCCGGAACCCCACAAACTGAAGCAGGGCATCGCCACCCAATTTTAGCCACTTCGTTTTCATTGTGTTAAGTATCATTAACATGATGAAAAAATTAAATGTATTCTGGTAGCCTGAGCGAGCAACGCTGTATGAAATCACAGGCATGGGCTGCTGGCGCTGCTGCTGCGTGCGGAACGCCACTACACATTAGTTTTTCCGCCACTGATCTTTAGTTTTTTCGGGGCGCAACCGCGCTGGCCAGGGTGAAGCGCGGCTCGCAAGCGCATCCAGAATTTGCTGGGAACGGTCGAGTTGGATCACCAGGCGGCTGTCCGGCCCGAGTAGGTCCCATCGCACATAGGCCACCCGAGTCCTTGGGGCTGAGCAGGCCCACCTTGAGCCACCTGTGTAGGTTGGCTGCGCTCGGTAGAGCGCGAACGAGGAGCGAAGCCTCGGACGTCGGGTTCGGGTGCTCCCGCACTGGCGCACCGTTCACCTGCAGTGGCACGCCGAAGGTGCGGCAAAAAGCCTGAGCGGGATTACCGGGATGTCGTGTGGGCTGGACTCACGTCGCATCAAGGCTTTGAGCGGGCGTGACCGAGGAGCGAGGTCTTGGCCAGCGATTTCCGGCGTCACTGCCTTTCTGCGATATAGGGCCAATCCGGCGCGGCCGTCCGTCTTGGTGGGCGGTGTATGAGGATCGACGCCCTTCGCGATGGGCTGTGCGGGGTTAGAGCCTCGAACGCCCCGCCGACCTGGCGCGACGATGGAGAGCAACCGCTGGTGCGCCTCACTTGACCGAGCGTAAACAGCGCAATTGAAATTACACCGGACCGCGCTTAACGCTTTAACCTCCGCACCAACGCGGCTGCCAGCCGATGCGTGAAGGCTCACAAGCCTACCCGGACGTAAAGGGGCTCCGCCAAGTCCGACGAGAGTTGACTTACAGGCACTTCGTCACTCAGAAGCCCCAACGTACGCGCGCACGTCAAAAGCGAAAAAGGTTACGATGGGTTACAAAGGGATCTGGCATTTCCCGGGTCAAACGGAGGCAAAAGACATGCATATCTCAAAGCTCACGCTGGTCAACTACAGGAACTTCCAAAACACCAGCTTGGCTTTCCAGCGTGGGGTCAACACCATCATCGGAGAGAACGGCGCGGGCAAGTCCAACATCCTCCGGGCCATCCGCCTGCTTCTCGACGACAACATGGTTCGAGCAGCCTATCGGTTGGAGGAGTCCGATTTCAGCCGAGCGTTGGATCTATGGAAAGGCCACTGGATAATCATCAGCATGGAGTTCGAGGACCTCAGTCCCGATGAGTCGGTCCAAGCCCTGTTCTTGCACGGCGCGGCTGGTATCGAAGACGGCCCCATTTCCAAGGCGACCTACAACCTAATCTTTCGCCCAAAAAAGGAAATTCGGTTGAAGCTAGCGGCCCTTGGAGACTTTGCGTGCACCGAGTTGAACGCAATCCGCAACGACATAGCCATAGACGACTACGAGACCATCTTCACTGGGCGAAGCTCCGCTGATTTCGCTGATCCAGAGACTTATAAACGCATCGTCGGAGATTTCAACAACTGTATCATCCCTAGAGAAATCGAGTTTCCTGAGATTGGTAGCAAAGTGCCGGGATTCTTGTCCGTTACTAAAGAGGTATCACTCACCTTCATCCAGGCACTTCGCGACGTTGTTGCTGAATTCCATAACAATCGCACCAACCCCCTGTTTACTTTACTTAAAAGTAAAAGCGGTGACATAGACGAGGCGGCGCTCGTTCCAATAGTAGACAAGGTACGGGATCTCAATGGAGACATTGAGGCGCTGGAGGATGTTCAATCCGTTCGGAAGCATATTCGTCAGACAATTAAAGAAACCGCTGGCGAAACCTACTCCCCGACCTCTCTCTCGATCCGGTCAGCCCTGCCCGAGGAGGCAGAGGAGCTATTTCAGTCGTTGCGTCTATTCGTTGGAGAATCGGATGACGGTTACGAAGGGACGATAAATGAGCTTAGCCTCGGCGGCGCCAATCTCATCTACTTGACACTCAAGCTCTTGGAATTCAGATATCAACGCGAGAAAATGGCGATCGCGAACTTTCTACTTATCGAAGAACCAGAAGCGCATATTCACACCCACATACAAAAGACGCTGTTTGAACGCATCTCTTACAACGATGCCCAAGTCATATACACGACACATTCAACGCAAATCTCCGAGGTCAGCAATGTGACCAAGGTGAATATCCTAGGGCGGCGCGGTTCATTCTGTGAGGCATACCAACCGGCGGCGGGATTGGACCCTGCCCAGTTGACAAGTATCCAACGATACCTAGATGCAGTGCGGAGCAACCTGCTATTCGCGAAGAGCGTGATCCTCGTGGAAGGGGATGCTGAAGAAATCCTAGTTCCCCTGCTAGTCAAGCGCATCCTAGGCCTTAGCGTAGACGAATTGGGGATCAGCGTGATCAACATACGCAGCACGGGGTTCATGAACGTCGCGGTCCTGTTCCACGACATCCGGATCCGCAAGCGATGCGCGATCGTCACGGATCTTGACGAGATCTTCTTCGACACGACGCCGGACCCCTCGGATAGCGACGCCCTTGCATCGAGGAAGCGAAAGGCGGTCGGCTCCCAAGCTGCCGGTGCAACGCGGAGGACGAAATTGGACGCATTTATAACGGGCAATGCCTGGGTCCGAAACTTCTATGCTACGCATACCTTCGAGGTAGATCTAGTTAGCGCAGGAAATCACGACGCCTTCGTGAACTGCGTCACTAAGGTGTACACGTCGGCCGCGACGATCGCTCAAGCGACCACGGAGCTCCGCTCGGGGAACATCTGGCAGAGTGGATACCGGACCCTGACGATGGCCGAGAAGGAAGGCAAGGGCTGGTTTGCGATCTTGCTTGCACAAGCGCTGGATCACCAAGCCGTTATGCCCGAATACATCCGAGAAGCCGTGATGTTTGCGCATGGCCCGCTTTCGCGCCCCCTTATTATGCGAATCGTCCGCTATCGCATGAGCCATGTGTGGGAAAAGGATGAGGCAGCGCGCCCACGTCTCAAAGACTTCAATTCTATGGTGGATCTGTTCGGCCGCTCGGAGATAGATCTAGCCACTCTTCGCGTAGCGGCCGAACTAGCATTGCCAGGCGACGTGGTGCATGCCTTCTTGGCCGAGATGACATGATGTTTGTGTGGGATACATCCGAGCTCAATCCCGAGCAAGCTTCCGCCGTTGAAGAGCCGTCGAGCGTCTTTCTGAATGCCTGCCCAGGCAGCGGGAAAACGCGTACGCTCACCTACAAGATTGCCTATGAGTTATCTCGGCGAACAGACAAGCGCATCGTGGTGGCCATCACCTACACGCACCGGGCCGCTGACGAGATTCAGGAGCGAATTGAGGCGCTAGGGGTTGATACAACGGCCCTGTGGATCGGAACCATCCATTCTTTCTGCCTCGAATGGATCATCAAGCCATACGGTATCTACTTACCTGAGCTATCTCGCGGTTACACAGTTTTAGACCTGCACGATCGCGAGAATATGTTAAAACGGCTTTGTGCACCCTACAGTGGCTTGACGGTATGGGACTGTGACTATTACTTCGAAGCGGACGGATACCGTTTAGGTTGTGCCGATACCTGGAAGCATGAAAGTATCCATCAAGTCCTAAAAGCATATTTTCACGAATTGGCTACTACAAGACGAATCGACTTCGAGTTGATCCTCTGGTACGCCCAAGTCCTGATCCGGAAACAGCCGCAGATTGCGGCCCTGCTTTCGCAGGTATTTTCATATATCCTCGTGGATGAGTACCAAGACACGAAACAAATCCAGTACAACCTGGTGGGTGCCATCCTCCGGGCTGGCGCCGGAAGGACCAAGACATTTATCGTTGGTGACCCCAACCAGGCGATATATGGCTCCCTTGGCGGCTATGCGATTTCTGTGTCCGACTTCCGGGCCATGACGGGCCTCCCGCTGAAGGCAATGGCGCTGAGATTGAACTACCGGTCAAGCGCACGGATCATCCGGCACTTCTCCAACTTCAACGTGCACGCGTCCGACATTGAGGGCTCGGGCGATATGGTAGGCTTTCCAAGCCACGTCTCATACAACCGACTCATTTCGCATCAGGACCTTCATGATGAGCTGGCCAGGCTTATTCAAAAGAGCTTGGATGGAGGGCACGCACCTGAAGAGATCTGCGTGCTTGCGCCATGGTGGATCTTGCTGGCATCTACAACTCGAAAACTGGTGTCACTACTCCCCAACCAGCAGTTCGACGGACCAGGATTAGTTCCATTCAGCAATGATCCCGACAACTTCTGGTTCAAGCTCTCCAAAATCTTGCTGACGGAGTCATCGCCCCAGATGCTCGTTAGACGTATGCGATGGGCGCGTGACGTCATCGCCGATCTACAGGACTTGGGCGTCGATACAGCGAGGATCACGCAACGATCGCTGCTGCGGGAATCCAACTCCCTTGCAATTACCGAAACAGACGGCTTAGCGTACCTAGACCAAGCGTTCGTCGCATTGCTCAATCGCCTGGGGATTGACCTGAGTGCTTTCCCCGCGCTGGTGGAGCATAGGGAGGCTTTTTTTGCAAGTTCACAAGCGAGACTGCAGAGGCTACAGAACTCCGGCGCCACCTACATCACTGACCTATCGTTCTTCAAAAAGGTGTTCCGCGAACGAAACGGCATCACCGTATCGACTATCCACGGGGTCAAGGGCGCGGAGTTTGACGTGGTCATCGCATTCGGCCTTCTGCAGGGCATGGTGCCACACTTCAACGATGCCCAGGGTGATGTCGCTGCCAGCAAGCTTCTTTACGTGTCGCATCCCGGACGATTGCATAGACTCTAAACGCTATCCACTCTTCATGGCCCGAGCCGTTCTAAAGGAGTTGATAGAGTCCTTGCAATCCACCCAGGGAGTGAAGCCATGTTGATAGCCCTGCACAAGAACGCCCGCACCACGCCCGCCGTGCGTGCCGAGATCGCAGCCAGCGATGAACCAGCCAGCATCCTGGCCCAGCGCTTTGGGATCACTGAGCAGACGGTCTACAAGTGGAAGAAGCGCGATGTCTTTGCAGACCGCTCGCACACGGCCCATCGCCTGCAGACGGTGCTCACGCCTGCGCAAGAGACCGTGGTGGTTCACTTGCGCCGTACCTTGCTGCTACCTTTGGATGACCTGCTGGCCGTGACACGGGAGTTCATCTGTCCCCATGTCTCGCGCTCCGGGCTGGACAGGTGCTTGCGCCGCCATGGAGCGGGCAACCTCAACGCCCTCAAGCCCCAGGAGCCTGCGGTAGCCCACAAGGCCTTCAAGAGCTACGAGCCAGGCTACGTGCACATGGACGTGAAGTACCTGCCCCAGATGCAGGATGAGAGCAGCCGGCGCTACCTATTCGTGGCCATCGACAGGGCCACGCGTTGGGTGTTTGTGCAGCTCAAGTCCAACAAGACCGCCGCCAGTGCACAGGCCTTCCTCAAGGCGTTGCACAAGGCCTGTCCGATCAGGATCAACAAGCTGTTGACCGACAACGGCAAAGAGTTCACGGACCGTCTGTTTGCCAGCAAGGAACGCGAACCCAGCGGCAACCATGAATTCGATCAACTGTGCCGGGAGTTGGGCATAGAGCACCGATTGACCAAGCCCAGGACGCCCAGAACCAACGGCATGGTGGAGCGGTTCAATGGACGCATTGCGGACGTTCTGAAGACCCACCGGTTCAACAGCCGCGAGGACATGGAGGAGACCTTGCTGCGCTATGTGGCCTTGTACAACCACCAGTTGCCGCAGTCAGCGCTCAAGAGCAGTACGCCGATGCAGGCCATGAAAGATTGGTACCAGACCCACCCGCACCTGTTTCACAAGCGACCATATGATCGTACGGGATGCGACATTTACGTCCTAGCTTCGCGTGCTCGTAAGCATTTGCACCTCATCTCGGAGTACGGCCGCCCGCGCGGATCATTTGGGACCTATGAGCCCACCGAGGTTCTAGCTCAGTGTGACTTCGATTACAACGGCGATTGATAGTGGCACTGGAGTAGTAGCGGCAGCATCAGGGGGGCCGCCTCAACAGGGATCAAGTGGGCATGCAGGGCCCCTCCCCCTCATCCATGAGCAAACAGCTCACTTGCGGAACTCCACTACACATTAGTTTTTCCGCCACTGATATTTAGTTTTTTCGGGACGCACCCGCGTTGGCCACCGGCGAAGCGCAGCCTGCAGGAGCACACAGAACTGCCGGCGAAAGGCTGGCGCTGACTCACCATGCAGCCTTGCGGGCGGTGCCCTAACCTCGCATCGAGGGCGCGCCTGGCCGTGGGGCTGAGCGCACCCAAGATCAGCCAGCCGTTCAGAGTCACTGCCCTAGATCAGGCGCGAACGAGACCGAAGCCTCGGCTGGTGACCTCTGGGGTGTCAAGGGAGGTAAGCTCCGCCTTGTTGGCGCGATGACGGGGGAGCCTGACCAGGTCGGGCGCGGATGAGGAGCGAAGCCTCTGGCGATGACCTATGCGGGGTGGTTTCAGGTGCTCGGCCCCGCCCCGCCTCACTGGCGCGATTAGGGGGTGAACACAGTTCGGAGACTGGAATTTGGGCTCAAGCGCCGCAGTCGCAGGAAGCTCGGGGACCTGCAGGCCAGCAGATGAACCTGCATATCAAGCACAAGGATTACCTGCGAGAGCCACCCAAAGACTGGCGTGGAAGCGACCAGGGGCAAGCGCACAGATCCAGGTGTCCAAGCAAAGTGCAGATCGCCCCGTATGAGAAAAAATAACCCAGAAAGCAAAACGCCGACCACCCTTTCGAATGACCAGCGTCGCCGGCTGCATCAGTAAACACAACCTCAGGTTCGGACCCCTAGGTTGAATTTACTCCTGCAGGCTCGACGAGGTCAAGCCCTGCGCGCAACTTCTTTGTTGCGGGCCTGGCTGCGGGTTAGGCCTTCACGCATGCTGCCAGCCCTGACGTTGAAGACATCCACCAGCCTCGCACGCGTGAAATGCTCTATCTGCCCTGAGCGCTTGCGCCTCGGCCGATAGCTCGCTCCTCAGCCTTGCTGGCCAAAAAATCTAAAGTACAGTGGCGCGTTTTCCGTACAGACGAAAGTACAGTGGCGCATCTCTCTAAAGATCGATGGCGCATGGCTTGCGAGGACGTGAGAAATCAACGAGTTAACCACGTGGCGCGCTGCGTGTTTAGTGGCGTTCCGCACTTGCGGAACGCCACTACACATTAGTTTTTCCGCCACTGATCTTTAGTTTTTTCGGGACGCACCCGCGTTGGCCACCCGCGAAGCGCAGCCTGCAGGAGCACACAGAACTGCCGGCGAAAGGCTGGCGCTGACTCACCATGCAGCCTTGCGGGCGGTGCCCAAACCTCGCATCGAGGGCGCGCATGGCCGTGGGGCTGAGCGCACCCAAGATCAGCCAGCCGTGCAGAGTGACTGCCCGAGATCAGGCGCGAACGAGGACCGAAGCCTCGGCTGGTGACCTCTGTAGAGTCAGAGGGAGGGAAGCTCCGCCTTCGGGGGGCGATGACGGGGGAGCCTGACCAGGTCGGGGGCGGATGAGGAGCGAAGCCTCTGGCGATGACCTATGCGGGGTGGTTTCGAATGCTCGGCCGCCCTGCCTCACTGGCACCATGAGGGGGTGAGCATCGTTTGGATGGGAACTCGGAGCTACCGGATGGGGCCGAATCCAAAGTAGGCAGCGTTCGTTGGCCCCTTGGGCGAGGCAGCATCCTTCCCATCGGATGTCGCTGGCTGAATCCTTCCTTCAGGTGGGGTCTGCTGTCGGTCGGTCTGCTCAGCGTCTCTTCGCGGCCCCACATCCAGGTCGGCGATCATCTCTTCCAATGCCATCAGTCCGCTGGCCATGGCGGTTTTGTAGGTTTTGTATCCTTCCTTGGCGCGATCGATTTCCTTCCATTGATCCTCGTTCACGCGTTCAGTGATGACCCATTCAAACATCCCGGGGTCAGGCTCCGCAACATGAACGGCGAGGAGGCGTAGTACATCGACCATGCCGAAGTATAGGCACGGACAACTGGTGCTGGAATGTGCCCAAACCTACGGAAACGTTAAGTCGCTGCCTACATCCGTCAACAAGGCTGCCGAGCAAACTTTCTGCAGTCAAACTGCGGAGAGCTCCATGGCCACTGGCAGCCGCACCCTCTGGAAGGGTGCCATCACGTTCGGATTGGTTCACATCCCTGTTGGCCTCCACACAGCGGCGACAGAGGAAGGCGTGGACTTTGACTGGCTGGACAAGCGCAGCATGGACCCGGTGGGCTACAAGCGCGTGAACAAGCGCACCGGCCGCGAAATCACCAAAGAGAACATCGTCAAGGGCGTCGAGTACGAAGATGACAAGTACGTGATCATCAGCCCCGAAGAGATAGAAGCAGTCTTTCCCAAGACCACACAAACCATCACCATCGAGCGGTTCATCGAAGCCAACGAACTGCCGTTTGTCTTCTTAGAGCGCCCCTACTACGTCGCGCCGATCAACAAGAGTGACAAGGTCTATACCCTCCTGAGGGAAGCATTGATCTCCACCGGAAAAATCGGCTTGGCCAAAGTGGTGATTGCGACAAAGCAGCACCTTGCGGCACTCGTACCTTCCGGACCAGCGCTGGTGCTGTCTTTGCTGCGCTGGGGCGACGAAGTCAAAACTCTGGACAGCCTCGATCTCCCTGCGGAGGGCCGCAAGTCTGTGAGCGCAGCCGAACTCAAGATGGCCACGCAGCTGGTCGAAGAAATGTCCGGAAAGTGGAACCCCGCCGACTTCAAGGATGAGTTCCGCATTCAGGTCATGAAACTTGTCGAGAAGAAAGCCAAGGCAGGGGAAGGAAAGACGGTGCTCGAACCTGAGGAGGAAGCACCTCAGTCCGCCGATGTCATCGATCTCACCGCGTTGCTGCAGCGCAGCCTCAAAGGCGGCGGAAAGCCCAGCGACAAGTCAGCTACCAAAGCCCCGGCCAAGCAGGCGAGCAAGGCGTCCACCAAGACTGCCGCCAAGAAGGCACCGGCCAAGTCTGCCGCGCGAAAGTCCGGTACTGAACGCAAAGCCGCTTGATCTACAGTTTCCACCTCAGGAGCCAACATGCCCGACGACAAATCCCAATCCGGCGGCCAGGACCGCAAACGCATCAGCCTCTCCCAAGAGTACGAGGTTCGCGACTGGGCGAAGAAGTTCAACGTGACGCCGGAGCAACTCGAAGCCGCTGTCCGCGCCGTGGGCAACGATGCTGCCGCTGTCGAAGAACACCTGAAGGGCATCCGGTGAGCCTGTGCGCGTCGCGACGTGGAACGTCAACAACGTCAACAAGCGTTTAGCGCTGCTGGTGGACTGGCTGCAACGCACCCAGCCCGATGTGGTCGCGCTGCAGGAAATCAAATGCCCGACGGCTGATTTTCCGACCGCCGCGCTGCAGGAGGCCGGGTACAGCAGCCTGGTGGTGGGGCAGCGCACCTGGAACGGCGTTGCCATACTGAGCCGCAAGGCGGACCCTCTGCCCATCGTCACGGCGTTGCCTGGTGACACGACAGACAAGGAGGCGCGCTACCTGGAGGCGGCCATCGCGGGGATCTTGTTTGCCTGCCTGTATTTGCCCAACGGCAATCCCCAGCCGGGTCCCAAGTTCGACTACAAGCTTCGCTGGTTCGAGCGCCTACGGCGCCGGACCGAGGAGCTCTGGCATTCCGGGCACCCTGTGGTGCTGTTGGGGGACTGGAACGTTGTGCCCACGGACGCAGATATCTACAAACCCGATACTTGGCGCGATGACGCCCTGTTGCAGCCGGAGGCGCGTGCCGCCTTTGCCAGCATCCTGGCGCAAGGTTGGACGGATGCCCTCGGCAAGGTCCATCGCAAGGTGCCCTTCACGTTCTGGGATTACCGGCGCAAGCGGTGGGAACGCGACGCCGGGCTGCGCATCGACCACATTCTCGTTGGACACTCGCTGAAGCTGCTGGACGCGGGAGTGGAACGCGAGGAGCGCGGCAAGGAGAGTCCGAGCGACCATGCCCCGGTGTGGGCGGAGCTCACTGTCGAAAAAGCACGAGCGGTGCGCAAACCGACCATAGCTGCCAAGAAGGCGCTTGCCACGAAGAAGGCCGAGAGGACGGCGAAAGCCAAACCCCCATTCACTCCCGAACCGCTCGCACAGTACAAGGCCAAGCGCGATTTCACGAAGACTTCCGAACCCCCCGGCGCTGCTGCGAAGCTCCCTCGTCGCGCAAAGGGCGCGGCGGAGCCATTGCAGTTTGTGATCCAGAAACACTGGGCGTCCCGTCTGCACTACGACTTCCGGCTGGAGATGGACGGCGTCATGGTGAGCTGGGCGGTACCAAAAGGTCCATCGTTCGACCCCAAGGTCAAGTCCCTCGCCATTCATGTCGAGGACCACCCCACCGACTACAACACCTTCGAGGGCACCATTTCGAAAGGCGAGTACGGCGCCGGCAAGGTCCTCATCTGGGACCGCGGAACGTGGGAGCCCGTGGGCGATCCTCGCGCCGGGCTGGCCAAGGGCAAAATCATGTTCCACCTCCACGGCCAAAAGCTTGCGGGACTTTGGGAACTTGTGCGCATCTCGAAGCCTGGCGAGAAAAAGCAGGATCAGTGGATGCTGTTCAAGAAACGCGGCGACGCCTGGGCACGGCCGAGCACAGAGTACGACGTCATCGCCGCGCTGCCCGACAGCGTGGTCGAGACGCCGCTGGGACTCGCGGAGGAACGTGAGCCGGTCGTTGGCACGACGGGATCCGCACTTGGCGCCACATCTCAACCGCTGGCGAACGCCAGAAAATCCCGCCTTCCTGCCAAGCTGGAGCCTCAACTCGCCACGCTGGTGTCATCGGTCCCTGATGGCGACTGGATCATCGAGACCAAGTTCGACGGCTATCGCATTCTTGCGCGCGTGGAGGGAGACGAGGTTCGCCTCTATACGCGCAACGGTAATGACTGGACAGAGAAGCTCCAGCAGGTGGCCGATGGCATCGCCGAGCTTGGCCTGACGCGCGCTTGGCTTGATGGGGAAATCGTGGTGCTGAATGACGCCGGTATCCCGGATTTCAACCGCCTTCAGAACGCGATCGACAACGCTCGCACGCGGGACATCGTGATGTTCGTGTTCGATGTGCCCTACCTGGGCGATCAGGACCTTCGCAGCGTACCGCTGGTAGCGCGGCGGCAGCTTCTCCAGGAGCTGTTCGACAAACGCGAGAGCAGCACCGTCCGGTTCAGCCAGGCTTTCGAGGTCGCGCCCTCCCAGCTTTTGGGCGCCGCCTGCGACATGGGGCTGGAGGGCCTGATGATCAAGCGGGCGGATGCAACGTATGTATCCGGGAGGACCGACAGCTGGATGAAGCTCAAGTGCCAGCACCGGCAGGAGTTCGTGGTTCTGGGCTTCACCGACCGCACTGGCGCTACCAAAGAGGTCGGGAGTCTGCTGCTGGGTTATCACGAGGAGGGGAAGCTTGTGGCGGCCGGATCCGTCGGCACGGGATGGGGTTCCTCGACGGGGGCCGAACTGCATGCCCGATTGGTGAAGCTCGAAGTTCCGGACCCGCCACTGGACGCAGCCGAGTTCAAGCCGGGCCGGTGGTCCAAGCGCAAGGTCGGTGCTGAGCGGTGGGTCCGTCCCTCCCTGGTGGTGGAGGTGGCGTTTGGGGAATGGACCCCCGACAAACGCATTCGGCACGCGGTGTTCCGAGGTATCCGCACGGACAAGCCGGCGAAGATGATCGTCCGCGAGCGCGTGAAGAACCCAGCCGCCTCAGCGCTTGCCCCCGTTGCGACAGAGTCCCAGGCAGCGCAGACGATCTCCAAGGTCAAGATCACCCATCCCGACCGGGTGATTGACCCCACCACGGGATTGCGCAAGATTGATCTTGTGCGCTACTACGAGAGCGTTGCCGAGTGGATGCTGCCCCATCTCAAGGATCGGCCGGCATCGCTGGTCCGAGCGCCAAACGGGATTACGGGGCAGTTGTTTTTTCAGAAGCACCCAGAAAGCAAGATGCCGGGGCTCAAGGAGCTGGACCCCACCCTGTGGCCCGGTCACGAGGCGCTGTTGGCTGTGAACTCCGCCAACGCGCTGATTGCGGCAGCGCAGATGAACGTGGTTGAGTTCCACACGTGGAACTCCAAGGTCGCCCGCATCGACCAGCCGGACCGGTTCGTGCTCGACCTTGATCCTGGAGAGGGTGTCAGCTGGCCGATGCTTCAGGAGGCCGCGCAGCTCACCCGCGTGATGCTCGCCGAGCTGGGGCTGGAGTGCTGGCTCAAGACCAGCGGTGGAAAGGGACTGCACGTAGTGGTGCCGATCACGCCCAAGCGCGACTACCCCGAGGTGAAAGCGTTCTCGCAAGGCGTGGTTAAGCACATGGCGCGGGTGATCCCAAGCCGGTTCGTTTCTGTGATGGGCGGCAAAAACCGCGTCGGGAGAATCTTCGTCGACTACCTTCGCAACGGCCATGGGCAGACCACCGCGTGCGCCTTCTCAGCGCGCTCGCGGCCTGGGATGGGGGTTTCGATGCCGGTGGGTTGGGAGCAGCTCAAGGAGCTCAAGGGCGGCGCGCAGTGGACGATTGCGACGGCGCGGGAGTATTTGAGTTTTCAGCAGGAAGATCCCTGGAGGGAATTCTGGAAGAAGCGGCAGTCAGTCGACAGTGCCATAAAAATTCTCGCTGGAACATAGCGAGGCGTGGGCCGTGATGCCGTTGCATCGGGGACCACCTGCAAAGCACGTCGGCTTTAGGCTGAGAACAGACGCTGGCTAGTGATCTCGCTGGCAACCGCAATGGGTCGCTAGCTGCCCTACGAGAGCCCTTGGCAACCCCCCTCATCCATGAACATCACAGCGCGGACAAGATTGCCTCAACTGAGTGCCCGGTTGCGGCCGGCAGCAGCAGCCATCTCCGCAAGGTAGGGCCCGCTCACTTGCCTTTCAGTCTTCTCCTCTGCAATCAAAAAATCATCTCGATTCTTCCCTTCCAACCACTGGGGAGGCTTCCCTCGGCCGGTCCACGTCGCGCCCGTCTCGGGGTTCCGGAACTTCGCATCCCCCTCCCTCTTGTCTTTTGGCCGGATGCCTACGAGCGGAAAAACCTGCTGGGTCGTGAAACCAAAATCACTGACCAACGCCTGAACACGACGCAGCGCGTCCGTCGATTCAATTTTTCGTGCCGTAGCAATCTCGGCGTCGAGGGCAGCTTTTGCTGCGAGCAACTCTTTCAAATTCATAGACTCATGGTGCTTAATGAGCCTCGTCGAGGCTCCAGCCCAAATTATGTGGCTTCGCGCGCCCCAGAAGCAACGCGCAGCCAGAAGGAGGCTGCCGCAATTGCGCCGAACCGCTCATGCGCGATGCTGGTTTGAGCGAACTCTCCAGGCAGCTGCCCTGTGTTGGGATTCGAACTAGGTTCACAGAGTTGTAGGAAGATTCTTGGCGAGACGAGTTCGCGAGCACAGCCTGCCCCTGTTGTATTGCACAATACACGCCCAAACAGCGCTTGGCTTACGCCTGGCCAAGAGGCGAGGGCAACGCCTGGCCTGCTGCGTATGGATCTGTCTAAAAGCAGAGCCAACTTACCGATGTTTGGACGAGCAGCCGCGAATGCAGCAGACGGCGATGACTGGCGTTGCTGCTCAGCACTCGATGCTTGAGAGATCGTTCCTCTGACTGTGGCAAAGCTCGCGTTGCCTTACACCAGGAAGTGCGGTCTGAACCTTCGTCCGGTTGAGGAAATTCAACAGTCACGCAACACCTTGGCCAAAAGGCCTGCCCGTGCTCTCTTCACCACATCTTCTTCTTGCTGTCGCTCCACTAGCGTGCGAAATTGGGGTCGAGCACTAGAAATTGCCACGCCAACTTCTAGTTGATTCGCCTTCTGGTCGCAAACAATCAATTTCATGCCATGAAGTTATTTACATGTATCTCAGTTTGTATTAATCTAAGCAAACTCGAAGAAAGGCAATACCATGAATCACCTCATCACTAAATCCCAGGCAGCGTATCAACTCAACGTTCCTATTCATCGTATCAATGAAATGGAGGAAAAGGGCGAAATCGAGATTCTTATGCTAGGTGGCGAGCCCATGGTCGATACCTTCCAGGTCTCACGCGTAAGCTGGCATGCACAGCATGTTCTCTAACTTATCCATTCTCCAATACTGTTGCCAAAATTCGAGGAGTCCAAATACTGATTATTTGACGTAGGAAAAGCCACCTTTCCCAAGGTGGCCTTTTTTATGTTCCTAGAGTCAATGCGAAGCGCGCCACTCGTGGCTTTAATTTTCTAGGAGCGCGCTCAGTATCGGCGAGAGCTGATATCGAAGCCGGTTCCTCATGGGCCTCGGGCGGAGGCTTCTTCTCGACTGTCTCCTGCTGCACCTTTTTAGGAGGCGGCAGCACCGCCTCAGGCACAACCCGTGTCTTCGGGTTTGCATCCATCGTCGGCCGTGACTCCGAACGTGACTGCGCGGGCTGAGCTGGCGCTTGCTCTGGAGATACAGCAACTGCATGTAAGCCAAGCAGTGCAAGCGACCTCAACCGTTCTGCCCGAAGCCGTGCAGGTGTATCACGCAACACCTGATACAGGTCAGGATACGCTTCGTTGAGCACAACTGGAAACTGCAAGAAGGCAATCCTTAAAGCACTCCCTCCAAAAAATAGATCTGGAGCACTAATCGCAGCCTGTAATTTGCCGGTCTGAATTTGAAGTCCGATAGAGGCTAGGGCTCGCAACCGCTCCGATCGGACTGAAGAAGGCATTCCTTCCAGATGCGTTTGTAGGGCCTGGAATGCCTCATTCAGAGCGACAAGAATCTTGACGCTCATACCTGTCCAAGAAGCCAGTAGCCCCGTGCGATAGACAACACCGGCTGCTTCGGGGAAACAACCTCCAGCTTGGGAAATGCCTCCTGAATCCCTTTTCGGAAGAACTCGGTCCCCCCACCTACCAGCACAATCACGTCCGGGGACATCTTCTCTGCGCGAAGGGAGGTCAATATGGAATTAGTGGTTATCGACGCCAGGGCGTTACTGGCTTGCTCGATGTACGGCGCAATAGCGACGCGCTGCCCCGCTACCAAGATTGAAGCTTTACCTTCACGAATGGCTTTTTCAAAGCTCTCAACCGTGGGCTTCACCCCATGTTCTTCGGCCAGGAGGATGCCCGCCTGTTCCAGAACAACCGACGATGCCTGGAGACTTGTCCCGCTTGAACGCATTTGAAGCTGGCCATCAGCAATCAATACCCAGTCGTTGCTGAAGAACCCTGGGTCGATCACCAGAATTCTCGCTTCCTCATCGATTTTCGGTTTTGCTTCGTCATCCTGGTCGATCATGTCGAACAGCCCACCAACAGGCTGAGCAACCACCTTCACCTTGGCAATCTCCACAGTTCTCTTGGGTGTAATGCGGTGCTTGCCAACGAATTTCTTCTCTAGGGCTGCGCGAAGTTTCTCATCTTTGTACTGATGGACTGGCAGACCTGTGACCAGCATATCCACATCAGACATGCCTGACATCAGGAGGCCTGCATGAAACAACGCCTTGTAGGATTGGGTATTCGAGTATTCAGCATGCAGCGATCGTTCCCACAATGCAGCCTGATCAGACGATACGCCTGCGACAAATGGTTCTTCATCAACCAAAACATGAAGGAAGTCGTCCTGAGCTTTCCCATCGTAGCGGCTTCCAAAACGATCGGCGGGCGCTGCTCCTGCAGGTCGAATTGCCGTTGTCATGCCCTCTTCGCTGTCGCCAAAAGCCAATTTCAGATTCGAGTAGCCGATGTCTAGACCGATGACGTTCATTGCAATCCTTTGCACAATTAGGAATTGCAATTCTAATGCAATTTTTTGGCGCGTTGGAACTTTGTGGTGGACCAGTTCACGCCCTGTGGTTGTCTAGTCGCCTCGCTCTGTATAGCGTCAGTCGCCCCCCTGTAGTGCCGCTGCGTTTTCCTGGATGCCGAGGCGATCATCCGTAGCAGCATTTCGGCTTCTGGCTCGCTCGTTGGCAACGTTGGAACGTCATGAGCAACCCCACATGCGCCTTATTAGGGTGCATGTGGGGGCCGAAGATGACAAAGATGGCCGCGAGATCGACGATGCTATCATCCATGTACCCGTTACCGGGTGCATCTGCCCTACCAGATGCACCCGGTAACGGGTGGATAGGTGCTTCCAGGGTGGTGTAAAGGTTCGTAGCCCTCGACAGCGCCTGATAGCGGGTCAAAGCACGCCCTGGGTGCATCTGGGGGGTAGATCAGCCCACGGTAACTAGGCTCATGTGAGGGTATGAATGGAAGGCCATGACAAGGGTATCGAGTCGCTTGAAGCGATCGTCACCGACCTGTACGACGAAGCAATGCGGATCGCTGATCACTACTGGGACACGGTGACCGCTCATGAACGCAGGGCCACCGGGTATGAGTCACGTAGCGCACTTGAACTCTCGTGCGTCAAACGCGGCAACAACCTTCAGATTGTGTGGAAGGGCATCAAGTGGTACGGCTCGAAGGCCAACCGCACCAGGACACGGATTGCAATTGCGCGCGACAGCAAGAACATGACGTACACCGATGCAGAGCTGAAAAAACACGCCAAAGATTGGGAATGGGAAGTTGTGCGCGAGACTGAATTGCAAATGCAGTCAATCCGACGACAAGCTCATCACCTAGTCAGGGCTATCATGTCCATACGTGCTGCAAAGGCTGTAAAACGCGTTGCCGATGAGAAGTTGCAAAAGCTACGCGATGAGCGTTGAGGTCTTGCCTTCGCCCTTAGCGATTGCCATCGATTTACATGCACGAATGCGGGGAACTCTCCATCGAACCTCCGGGGCGCTGCTCATGGTCCTGGATACCGCGAAATCAAAGAGCTATTTCGATAGAGTTCCCGGCTTTTCGTTTTCTCGAACCTCGGTTAGAGCATGCGGAAAATCACTTTCCATCGGATCGTTCCGGACAGCGCCACAGAAGCTGCTCTACTAGGAAGGTAAAAGCTGCTTCTTCAAGAAGTGCCGAGGCCCAGCTCTATAAAGAAGCGACGTAGAGACTCTCAGAGCACACAAACCGCTTTGTCCACTTTTCGTCGCCGTTCTAACCGACCCACCCCATGGACATCAGGTACTAGCGAAGCGTCATGGCTCAGTATATGGATTTCTAGCGCGATGATCTTTTTTCGCGTACAGGCGTACTTGAGTATCGGCTCATCCGCAGCTATTGGGTCGAGTTTCGCAACAGCGGATGCTTGAACGTCGGATTACGGCGGCAGTTGGCGCTACCAACGTCTTCGCGGGGCTCCCTCATGGTTCTACAAGCCTCTTCGCTTCAAAACGGACACTCGTGTTGCGTAACCATGGCCGAAGGCAGTGTGTCTCTTGCTGTACGTGTATTTGCTGTAGATTGTTCACGGCATCTGGTTGGATTTCCGCATTCCTCATCTGGTTATATTTACTTTCACGAGCATCTAGCGTAGCTCGCCATATTTTGTTCCTCTCTTCTGCGGCTTAGAGCGTCGATACTCATCGTGGCTCCGATGCTCGGATATTGCAAGGCGATTTCCGCTTTACGAGCTGTCATGCTCAACCTACAACATGATCCAACACTCAGCTGTGTGCCTCATGTGGCTATTTCTCCGCAATGCTCCATGGGTTCAAGCTCGGCGACCTTCTCCCTGCTACCCCAGATACAGCGCATGCAAGACGGCTAAGCCGAGCCGCTTGATGGTCTCGGATACCCTGCGCTGATTTCTAGGCTTATAGCTCGACCGCCGTTCCCTGGCGGCTAGTACTGGCCTTGAGAATTTCCGCACGCCTGGAAGGCCTTCCCCCAATTTCGAGCCCCCTGCCCTCAGTAGTCCAAAGTCGCTTCGTTTCTGTAGTGCGAAGCACTCAAGATATAAAGTTCGTGCAATGGCGGTCTTTAGAGCCGTGGGGCGAGGTCATGTAATATTAAATACCATGCATTTGACCTTCTGTAGCTTCCCCAGTTTTCGCACATCGAGTGACGTTCGTCCTCCAGCCATCTGCCAACAGCGATACTTTCCAGCGAGCAAGACCTCTGCTGATCGCCGCGCATCCCTAGTGGGCGCGACTTCGATGAGTGGCGCTTCCTGTAATTTGGAAAAGGCTGGCGAGTTACCCCGACCAGTGTCTCGACGGAACTGGCCGTCAATTTGCACCTGCAAACCATTTTTGCCCCTATTCGCATGCACAATGAGGCGCGCCAGCGCCAGCCGGATGTAAATTCTCAACCCGCTGCTCCCTGCCCCCCGCGCTTCTCATTTGAAGCAAGCGACGTGTTCTGCACACGGCCCAGAACGCACTGCCCCAGCACCCGATGGCTTTCAGAGCAGCCGACTATGGCGGCGTTGTTGGCCGCTGAATCAACGAGAGCGCTGGTTCATGCGAACGAACGCCTACCCGTGCGAATACACATCTCGACTCCGGCTGCACTGACGCACGGCGTCATCACCTAGCGGAACTCTTGGTGGGTACGATCAGCCTCCTGCTGCGGTAAGCTCCAGCTCGCCACGGACGATTGTCGCGAGGCGGTGTGCACCCCCGCCCCTGCTTTAACTATCCCCGCAAGACAAGAGTGAAAGACTGATTTAGGACGCAACACGAAATTCACTCGCAATCCGAGACAACGCTTGCTTTCGATGCGGCGTGTAGTCCTGAATCGCGGTAACAATCGGCTGGCCATAAACACCTCAGCCCCAGCGTATGAGCCTCAATACGGAACCTAGCCCCACTCAACCGCGCGCGCGTCTGCTTGCCATCGTGGCCGTAGAGCCTGCTCGCCGAGTGATGTGTCAAAACCCGGGGTGCGGCCACGGCGTTTACGCCGCCGTCCACGTGGTCGAAGACGAAGGCACTCTCATGGTTCTCGGCTCGACGTGCTTCGCGAAGCGATATGGAAGCACCAATGCACTGGGATTGCCCTCGTACGCCGCTGGTGGCGGGAACGGTGGGACGCTCGAAGAGGCGGAGCGCCAAATGCTCATGGAGAACACAGCCGCGTTGATGGCGCGCTTCAAAAAACGCCACGACAGCGCTATGGCGCTCGCCGATGCCAAGCTGCGCGCACTGCGCGAACGCGCGACCCAGCATCAAGCTGCTCGTCGAGCGCAGTTCGCTCCAACGCCCGCAAGACCCTTGCAGACTCTGCCACAGCACCCCTGGCCCTGGCAGCACCAGCTAAACACGTCGGTAGGGGTGGTTCGCGGCGCCGATGGTCAGTGCTGGGTTCGGGTGCAGCATCGCGACGGCACGCAGAAGATTGCGCCGTGGCCTGCATTCGATGGGTGGGATGAGGCCCTTCCTCCCTCCGTGGGCGTGCCAGACCTCTCCCTGACGGCTTACGCTGTGAAAGACGTGGTCATGGCTCTCCAATGGCTTCGGGCCCGGGGCTTCTCCACCCCCGTAGTCAGCCGTTGGCCGGAAGTGCTCAAGATCCTCCCACCCGTGGACGAGTCGCCATGAGGCGGGTTCAACGCACCGCCACAGGCTTGGAGCATCGACACAGCCATCTCCGTGCGCGCGCCTCCGGGCGGAGGGAGCCGCGGCATCGGGTATCTCCGCAGGACCTATGGCGGTACACAGGCCTCCCTGGCGAAGTTCTCCAGCGCCAGCCTCCGCTGGCCTCGCCTTTACTGCGCAATTGGAGGGGTGGCGGACTACCGGGAGGGCGATGATTTCCGGCCTGGCCTGCTTGGCTCCCAACCTGCGCGGACTGTTGCCCTGGGATCGGGCAATTCGTGCATCGTGCGCCGAGCACGAGCGCGGCCAGCGCTGATCGCCGGTCAACCGCCTAGAGCACGCAAGCGGCCCACGCAGATACCGCGCCACGCGGCGGCGCCCACCCGCCCCGGTTCAGCAGCGCGCACAGCGTTTTCATCGTCAACGATTGCATCGAGCCTGCTTGACCTTCGCAAGAGCTATTGCGTCCACCTGCAGTGCCTCTCGTCTGCGCTACGGCGAAGGCTTGGCGTCGGCGGGGCAGCTTCCAGCGCCAGCATCAGGAGGCGCCTGGACGGCACCAGCTCGATGTGCGCTCATGCCACCCTGCACTCTTCCCTTGCCTCTCGCTCCCCAGGGATTCTGGAACACGCATGTGTCAGCGCTCTGCGGCGCGGGGAAACCAGTCCCGCAGATCGGCCACCAGGCCACCGGCCGTCACCTTGCCGTGGTACACGGCCTTCTCGATCGACGCATCCACGTACGGCGCAGAGATCGATTCACCCGGCACTATCTGGCAGAGCAGCGCGTCGCGGTCGAAGTTTGCGTGCAGCCGGCACATCAGCGGACGGTTTCGGAAAATGCTGCATTGGTCGTCCTGCAGGAACGTGCACGGCTCACCAGAATGCCGGATCGGCACTACAGGTGCGTCCTGCAGGTCGCGTGCAACGACCACAGCGCCAGCTGGCTCTGCCACCGGCTTGCGGCCGATGGCGCGCCCAATAAGCGCTGCCTCGGCATCAGACACCAGCACGTCTTGGTGGCAGCAAGCAGAGCAGCCTCGGCGGCAAGCGACTTCGGGTGCCACGGCCATGCTGAGCCGATCGGCGGCGCGGTGCAGCCATACGATGGCCTTCGCGCGTGAGGGCGCGGCGAGCGCTTCGTTCACAAGACGCAGGCGATCACCGTTTGCTGGCTGCAGGACCGCCTTGGCGCGAGCGTCCAGCGCCTCGCGCCCCGGTGGGCCGAGGACATCAGTCTCCCGCTGGCGCACGCGGGCGAGATGGGCGGCTCGAACGGCAGAGTCCCAGGTCTTCATCGAGGGCCTAGAAGCCGTACTCGCGCTCGCGCCAGCGGCGCAGCGTCTGGTAGTCGCACTCAGGCAAGTCGATCTCCCCGGCCTCGGCCGCATGGATGACACGGTGCCCAGAGCCATCGTGCACCCTGTTGCCGTGCAAGAGGTAGAAGAACCAGGCGAACGGCACGCCCGTTCGGCGGTCGATCACTTGGAGCTTGTCGAGCAGCTGCTGGGCAGTGCCTTTTCGGGAGCTGACTTCGGCGAGATGCTTTCCATATGTCCACACCGGCACGATCGACAACTCACGCAGACCACGGGGACTCGGGTCCTGCCAATCGCTGGTCTTGAGCACCCAGTGCTGGCAAAGGCGGGCGCCGGCGCGGCCCGCGCTGCTGGTCTCCCAGTCCGAGAAAAGACGCCTTGCCTTGCAGGGAAATTTGTCGTGGCCAGGATCCAGGTCTGCCAGCGACTTCACTCCCAGCGGCTCTTTGGTGTAACTGTCGCTGACATCAAAGAGGATCGTTCGGGCGCGCTCGCGCTTGCGCTCCTCAAGCTCATCTGCAAGCCTGAGAAACTTGGCGACATCGATCACACGCTTGACGACATAGCGCGGTGCCCCGAGCGCTAGACGTGCGCCAGCGGGTAGCTCATCGCCGCAGGCTTCCTCGACCAGGTCTTGCAACGTGCGCGGGGCGGACCAGCGCCGGAGCAACTCGCAGTCCAGAGTCTCCTGCTGCAGCTCGATCTCGATCTGCACGAAGTTATCCTGGGCTCCACCTCGATCGACCACCAGATAGATCTCCGTCAACTCCGTCTTGGTCAGCCGCAGCTGTAGCTGGCTGAGGCGCTCGTACGTCTGCAGAGCGCGCGCGCCATCGGCCAGATACTCGCTGGTCAGCCAGGCAGCATGGTCCGTCGATATGAGGCACCCATCCGCGCTGGCAACACCGCGTCGAGTCAGCCATCCGCCTTCGCGGCTCGTCGCCCACGCCCCGGAAGCGCAGCCCGAGACACCGCGAACAGCCGCCAGGAGCGTCTCGCGCCTGTCCTTGTCCCGGGAAGAAGTCAATGGCTGCGCGACGGCGGCTACGGCTTCTGCCAGGCCAGGGATTTCTATCGTGTACTCATGCATTCGTAGTCCTGTCACGTTGGCAAAGCAAGAAGATGCATTCTCTCCGCCGCCTGCTTGACGCGGCGTGTGCACGGCCGCACCAGGTCGCCCGCACTCTGTCCCGCGATGAGCGGCTAGACGCCCGCCAGGGGCGCGACATCTACTAACGGCAGGTTTCCTTGACTTCTGGACGGGTGCGTTCGTCCTGCCTACGCCCCTCAAATGCTATACAGGCAAGCGCCAAACAGCCAATGAACAATGCAGCAAGTGCTGGCCAAGCCGCTTCCCCCGTGAAAAGCGAGCTCGGCGAGACTTTGGTCGCTGCGAGGAAGCCGACCAGGACGCATCCAAGACTTGAAATGAAGATGAGCAGGTATGCGCGCACGTTGCCTCCTACTGGCTGGCTGACTTGCCCAGCTGGCCGTCTTCAATACCCTCGGCCACACGCTTAAGCGCCAGCCACTCCCCATAAGCGACTGCGCGATCAATCAGTGCCTCGGTGCTTTCGTCAGCGCCAGGCGGGAGGAGCTGGGCAGTACCGGTGCGCCGGTCGAAGCCCTGTTCTTCCTCCACGCGGGTAGCCCTGGCCCTGATGTCGTCTATGACTGCAGATTTCGTAAAACGTCCCATTAGGTCTCTCTCCTTCGCTTCGTCGTCGCGCAGATTGATCGGCATTGCTTGCTGATCCTGGCCGCGCAACTCATCAGGTGTGGGTTAAAAGAAGCGCCTGTGGCGCGCACAGCTCGCGGTTGCTCAGCCGAGACGTGTCAAGGCAGCGCCAGCCGCCATCAGGCGATTAGCTCTCGGTCTGTTCAAGCTTGCGCAGAACATCCCCATAGTTGTCATGCAGTTCCGGCCAGTCGAGCGCTGGCCGAAGCGCCTCGCCGTCCAATCGCCCGCTCATGACCGCGAGGCGCACGTTGGGGTGGCGCGAACCGACCGTGGCCAGCCACCCGGCACAAGCCAGTTCCTCCCCTTCCTTGGACTGGTGGCATGCGAACAGGGGGGCTCCAAAGCTCGGGCCGAATCCGCGTGCATCGGGACTGGTGGCGACAAGTCCCGCGCTTTCTCCAGTGAAAAGCCGGGAATGTCGGCAGCGCCTTTGTCACATCGCCATGGGCAACCGGGGCACGGGCGGCTAAGCAATCGCAACCCCTCGTTACCCCTCTCCTCGTTCCGGCTATCGCAGGACTCAGCCATCATCTCCCCCTTCGTTTCGGTTTCACCACCTCGCCCACGCCCCCGAGTACACCGTCGAAAGCATGGAGGCCAGCGCCAGCCAGACAAACAAGCAGGCGTATCACGCGATCGAGGACATAGAGCTCGGCTTGGCCAGCACACTCCGTGCACGGTCAGCCATCACCTGGGCATCGAAATCGCCATCATGGCCGATGGCCCAGGCAGGGGGTTGCTTGCGGACGCCGTCTTTCGTGAAGAGCTCGACGTAAGCCGTCGTTGCCTCCAGGGCATCGCGCTGCTCCTCCAAGCGGGAGGCGAGTTGATCGCGCTCCCACACAAGCTCTTCTACGAGGGCGGCGTAGTCAATGTTCGAGAGCTGGGACATGCTTTCCTTCTCCATATGGGTAAACCTAGTTGATGACCATGCAGTTCGTCCGACCGACCGCGCTGCAACCATGCAACGAATTGTCTACAGCCGTACTTTGGTGTCAAGGAAAGAATGATAGTTAACTATTGTTTTTTTTTAAAACGACAGTTTTATAACCATCTACTTTCTGCAGCCAGTGTGATATAAAAGTATTGTTTTCAACAATGATGCTAGTTTCATATCATGCGATCACTACAGGAATTCGCTGAGACGATGAGGGAGGCGAAGAAGGCTCGCCGACTGACCGTCAACGAACTGGCGAACCGGACGGGGCTGTCCGCTCAGTCCGTGCGCCACGTGCTCGAAGGCGCGACCGCACCGAGGCTTACAAACGCCATGGCGCTGGCGCAGGAGCTTGGTTTCGAGCTCATGCTGGTGCCCAGCGAAGCTGCGCAGTCGCTTGTCCAGCGCCAGCGCGCAGGGCGCACCGTGGTGTCGGATGTGGAACGACTCATACCCGGGAACGCACCGGGCCCCAATCCCAAAGTACGAGGAAATTGACCATGAGCAGCAGCGCACACATCGAATGGGTCCGTGACAATCGCGGCCTCGAAGCAGCATTCAGGGAGGCCTGCAGCGCCGTTCGCAAGCGAGAGGCCGAGGTGAACGACTGGTGGGAGTCGCGGTTCTTTGTGCTGCGGGTGTTGGAGAACGGCAGCAAGAAGCTGTGGCCCACGACCGAAGGCCACGTGAGCCGTGCATACGATCTGCAGGACTGCGATGAGGACGTGCCCGAGTTCTTCTATTGCGACGAGGACGGCCAGCTCTACCCTGTGACGGTCGGCCAGCAAAGCCGCTGCAACACCGACGTCGAGGCACCTTTCGTGTACGCGGCTTCGGACATCGTGGCGAACGGCAAGGTTGTCGGCCAGGTCATCTACACGGACCACTAGGTCTTGGCCGCCGACTATGCGCACGCAGCCCGCGCGCCTGTAGGGCCGCTTGGTCATCACCTGGCCACGTTGGGGCTTTGTCGCCACCGGGGAGAGGCGCGGGCCTCGATGGCAGTGGATGGCACGTATCCAGGATGGAACGTGCACGAAATACTAAAAGGAATGGTCGAATGAACACCAAGGTCTGGAACCTGATGTACGTCGTGGGCAACCCTGCGATGTTCACCCGAGTGACAGCGAACGCCGACAACCCAATGAAGCGCGCGGATGCTCTGGCCGGTGCCGAAGTAGTGGCCCGCAATGGCTGGCGCGCATGGGTGGAGGACCACGCGACTGGTAAGAGGATTTTCGAGAGCGAGCAGGAGCAAGCGCACCGCGCGGCCCTGAGTGCTACCGAGAGCGTGACGTGACGGGGAGACCATGCAGTACCGAGCCCTTGACGTATTTATCGGCACCTCCAAGCGCCGGGTCGGCCTCCTCTACCAGTACGGCACTGGCCCTTCGGCGATCACGCGCCTCGTGCCGGACCTCAAGTATTGGATGGACGACACAGCCCCCATCCTTGCGGCCAATGCTTGGGTGGCAGACAGCGCCGTGCGCGCGGCGTTCCTCGCCGAGCATGCGGTACAGCCCTTCTTCAACGGGGACGGGGAAATGCTCCCCAACTGGTTCCAGAACCTCCTGCCAGAAGGCCCCCTGCGCCGGCACCTGGAGGAGATCGGAAATCTCGGCAAGGGTGACCACTTCGGCCTGCTCAGCCTTTGCGGCACGGATCTGCCAGGCGCGGTATATGTGGAGCCCGCGCCTCTGGACCGCGCCAGCGTGGCGAGTGTTGTCACCCAGGACAACGACGCTCTTGAGATGTCCGTAGTGCCTGTGCCGGTACCCGAAGCCACGTCGCTATCCGGCGTTCAGCCCAAGCTATCCCTGATCCAGTCCGGTGGACGCTACGTGGCCAGGACAAAAGACGCCAGGGGCGTGCACATCATTGCGAAGCTACCCACCGTTGAGTACCCGCTACTGCCCCAGGTGGAAGAGCTGTCGATGCGCCTCGCTGCAGTGGCGGGCGTGCAGGTCTGCGATGTCTCGCTGCAGCCCCTTGAGCACATCGATGCTGACCAGCCTTTTACTCTGGGCGAGGGCAAGCAATTTCTCGCCGTCCGCCGCTTCGATCGCGCGGGCCGCAAGCACGTCCATTGCGAGGATTTCGCGCAGATCCTCGGCGTGCCACCCGACCAGAAATACACCCACCCATATGCTTCCTACGCGACCATGTTCTCGCTGCTGGCGAACACCGAGGCGCTGGGGCTGGAAGCCGCGCACGAGCTGCTGCGCCGGATCGTCGTCAACGATTTGTTGGGCAACTTTGACGGCCACCTGAAGAACTTCGGTCTCCTGTATTTGGATGGCCGCACGCCAACACTGTCACCGGCATACGACGTGGTGGCCTACGCGGCGTACCTCACGGGGCGCGGCCATGCGCTTGCCTTCTCCCCGGGAGGCCAAAAGCATGCTCGCGTGTCGCCCGCAGTTATCCGCCAGCTCTGCAACGCTGTGCCGGTGCTCTCCGAGCCCAAGCTACATTCGATCGTCAAGGAGACGGTGCGGCGTGCGCACGGGGCCTGGCCAGCCATGATTGAGGCCTCGGCCCTTCTCCCAGAGCAGAAGGTCAGGCTACTCCAGCACTTTCGAAATACTCCCATGATCGCCTCCCTCGACAAACGCGCGGCCAAAGCAAAGGCGGCAGCCCATGACTGAGACCTCTACCCAAAGCTCGGCCCCGGCCACGCCGGTGAAGGTGCATATCGACCCAAGCTGGCGGCCGATCGTTGAAGAGATATGCCTGCTCAAGGATGCGCTGGACCATACTTTTCGATGGCATGGCGAAGGCGGGAATGAAGCATGGATTGATGACGCACTTCGTCCGCACGGTTTAAACCTTCAGGACTTTGCCAAGGGCTCGAAGGAAGACGGGCCCACCTTTCCCGACAGCTTCTTGGCAATGCTTCTCGGTCGCAGGTTCTGTCGCCGCGACCTTCAGTCGACCATCCAGTTGAGGGAGATCCCGCCATGGGCCGTTTTGGGCTGGGTGCGCAAAGACCTCTACAAGGAAACGCCATCCCTTCCCCCCGAAGACTTGGAGCTCAGGGCGCACGCCGCCAACCAAGGGGACGGTACCGAGTCGTCCGTTGACGTCTGGACTGGGCTACCGCTGTTCGTAGCGGGGGAAGGCAAAAACCGTGCACAGCTCCAGCGCTTGGCTGGAGTGGATCGGCTGGCGCTGGTGGTCGAACACCCATTCCCGGAAATACCGGGTTTCACCGCCTCTCCAGTGCCGTTCTTTCCCTGGGCAGTCGCCATCCAAAGCGATAACCACCCTATTCAGGTCCTGCCGTTTCGCGAAATCACGGAGAAGCTTGTTCTCAAGCTGGGCTTGAAGTGGGATCCGAAACCCTCATGGCGCGCGCTGACAGCACTGATGCAGCGGGGAGACCGCCCCCTGCGATTCCTGAGATGGGCTGCCCATGGCTGGCAAACACGCCCCGGGCACGCATTGAGGCTGCGCCTTATTGCGGGGGATCGTAACAACGGTGGTACTCGACTTGCCGATGCGCTCCTTGGCGAGTTTCAAACCCCTTCGCCATGACCTTTCTCCCATTCCACAGAGCACCCAAACAGACCATGCTTCGAAGTTTCGTCAGTGCAGCCGCGCTCTTGCCTGCCATCGCCCTACTCCCCATGCAGGCCGCAGCCCAGTTCAATCTGCAAAAGCAGGATGCATCCAAGCCAAGCAGCCAGGTCGTCACTCCCCACGTACGCGCGGAACTGGTTGCGCATGCACCTGAAGGGGTCGCAGCTGGCAAGCCCCTGTGGCTCGGGCTCACCTTTACACACCAGCCAGAGTGGCACACCTACTGGACCAACCCTGGAGACGCGGGGCTCCCCACCGAGCTGGCGTGGAGATTGCCCCAGGGCATGGACGCAGGGGCCATCGCATGGCCTCTGCCCAGCAAGTTCCCGCTTGGAAAGCTGGTCAACTACGGATATGACGGCTTCGTGCTCCTTCCCGTTCCTGTGTCCATCTCCTCCGCATTCAGCCCTGGCCAGGCCGCCGAGGTGGACGTCAAGCTGCATGCCACCTGGCTGATGTGCCGGAAGGAGTGCATCCCCGAGGAGGGCGATTTCGTCCTGAAGCTCCCAGTGCGCGCTCCATCGGTCGCCCATGCAGCGGCCTTCGCGGCAGCGGCGAAGTCCCTGCCTCAGCCACTTCCCACCGGCGCAGGCAGTATGGCGCGGGTGAACGGCGCCCACCTGGAGGTCGAGGTCACTGGACTTCCATCGGAGCTTCGCGGAAAGGATCTAGAGGTCTTCTCGGAAGTCCCTGGCGTGGTCGAGACAGCCGCACTCAGCTCCCAGCGATGGCAAGGCAAGGTATGGACTGCCCGCCTCCCGTTGGCCGCGCAGCGCAGCGCCAGCCCCAGCCGCATGCCTTTCGTACTCGCCCATGGCGGCAAAGGATGGCGAGCGGATCTGGGAATGCAAGGCGGATGGGCCAGCTCTGCAGCACAGGGCACTTCCCGGCCCTGAGCGACCACACGGGGCGGCATTGCTGGACAAAGGAACTGGGCAAGGCCTATTCCTCCTGAAAAGCGAAGGCTGTTCGCCGGTAGGTTGGGCGGCCGACCAGCTGCCGCCAGGCCAACCGCAGACCCTCCAACCTTCAGGTGAGGTGACATCACCCAGGGCAGCTACGACGCGTTCCCGGCTTGGTAGCCTTGCGCACGATTGAGGCTGTGAAGGCCTGGATGCTCGGAGGTGGATCCATCGGTCGAAAAATTTCTGAGCCCGAAAACTGCCAATACGCACGGCCACTTTTTCACTGCGAAAGCGGGAGACGAGCCGAAACGGCGCGTGCCAGATAAAAAAGAACGCTACACCTATCACAGGGCTGTTCCTGTGCATATGGAGATAGGTATGAAAGCTTTTCTGGCCCACCTGGTACGCGCCGCAGTGTTTGTTATGCGAGCCTTGCTTCACTGCGCCTGGTTTGCGATGCGGCCTGTGCTTTCGATGCTGTGCTATTTGCTTGCGCAGTACCTCACCGCACTCTTGGCGTTCTGCGCGTTAACTCTGATGCTCCGCTGACAATGCCGCTGGGCCGATGGCCCAGCTCCTGAGGGAGGTCGAGCTTGGGCTTCTACGCGCGCATGGATGCTCGTTCGACCGGAGAGCCCGCGCAGCGCCAGCATGGCGGGCGCCCTGAATTGGGTCAATTAATTGCAAACATGTGCAATGCTGAATTGCGCTAACATATAGCAGCTTTAGGCTGTGTCGAAGCCTGCTGCCTACCGTTGCAAACCCGAAGGGACGACATTTCACCCATCAAAAAGCATCCGATCTCCCACTCGCGGAGTCCCGGCAGGTAGGCACCGGGCAGATCCGCCAGTCAGGATATCCATGCAACACGTTCACACCCCTGCCGATGCCGTCTCCAAGCTCAAGAAGGCGGCAAAACTTCGCGTACGAGCCGCCCCCGGTACTCTGCATGCACACGCCCTGGATGAGGTCGCCAAGGAAGCGGGATACAGGCACTGGAAGCATGTGACGGCCTGCGCCATGAACAGCGGGGGCTCGCCACTCGCCGTGGCCACCGCACGCACGTGCACTTCGGATCGGTTTCCACTTAAACCCCAAGACTTCACTATCGTCTGTGGCCCATCAGGTTCCGGTAAGACGCTCATGGCCTACGACTACGCCCTGAACGCAGTGCGAGAAGGCCGCACGGTGAGGGTCGCCGATGTCGGCGGCTCCTACGCGAAGTTGGCCGAAGTGGTTGGCGGCACAATGCTCCGTGTCAACTCCAACGGTTTCAACTCCCAGGCCTTCGGTGATGCGCCGCTGACCGTCGCCGATTTCGAAGGCGCTAAGGCAGCTGGCGCTGGCGCCCTTGACGCCGACAGCTTCCCATTCGTGACAAACGCTGACGCAGGTGAGGTCTGGATCGTTGACGAAACCGAGACCATTCCGTTCAGCCAAAGGGAACTGCGGCTCATCCTGGAGCGGCACTTGGCTGCTGGCGGTTCAGTGCTTGTGACGATGCAGCAGTCGCCTGAGTCTCCGTTTGCCCAGGCACTTGCAGAGATTCCGACCAGCTCGAATGTGCGCCGCGCGATGATGACGCTCTCGCGCTTCCTACCGAGGCAGTGACCATCAAAGCCGCCCATCCCTTGACCGGGTAGCATCACGTCCTAAACGACACAGGGAGCTACGTGGACAGTACCGGCATCGATACAGTGAGAGAGGTAGCCCCCTCCCCGGGCAAGCACGAGCTCGCCGCGAGTATGTGGGACTATCTTGCAGGGATCGACAGCTGCGTTATCGCACCAGTGCCGGATTCAACGGGCTCGATACGGGGCGATCGGCTGCACATCCAGTGGTGGATTGATCCATCGGGCCGGTACTTCGCCGTCCAAGCACTCGACACCTTGGACGCAAGTCATTGGGAGGTGTTCCATGTGCCTGTGGCTGCGGACAAATGCGTTGCAGGCTGCCGTTTGAACTGGGAGGCCGCTGCGGGCCGGTCGCTGCTTCCATCCCTGTGGGAGAAGGTCTTCAACCCTGTACTCGGAGCGCCTCTGGATGGGGCGCGAATCCCCACATTCACGGACCTGCTCGCCGCTGGATGCTCCCAGAGCGGGGTCACTGCAGTCCTGGACAACCGCAGTGTCGTTGCCCACCTGCAAAGCGAAGTGGAGTACTGGACACATCTTTCCAAGACGCTGTCCAAGCTCCCCCAGCGCCAGCGCCGAGTCCATCACCAAAGCCACCCCAGCACCGCAGTCTCCGTGCCGGAAGCACCGCAAAGGGAACCCGAGTTGACACTTGCTGACATCGACGCTTGGGCAGCGGCGAACATGGAGCGGATCACCATACTGCCGCGCGCTATCAGCGCCACGAAACGCAGCCCCTACGAGAACGCCACGTTTCTCTACGATTGCCTTGAGCTGCTGGCGACCGAGTACACGCAGGTCAAGACTGGCGCAGCCGACCGCTTTGCCTTCAAGAAGAAGGCCGATGCGATGGGGCTGGAATATGGTGGCTCGGTCGATCCGACAAGAGCAGGAGAGCGCGGCGACCAATATTTCATTCGATGGCGGGGTCGCCGACGATTCCTCGATCAGCACATCACCAAGGGGAGCGCGCGAGACCCCCGCTTCTGCCTACGGATCTATTTCACGTTCGACGAAGATGAGCAGAAGGTCGTAGTCGGCTCCATGCCGGCCCATCTCGACACATCCAGCTCCTGAGGAGGCGCCATGGCCGGAAAGAAGCTCACAAGCGACCAGAGGCGTGCTCTGCGCAAGCGGGAGGAAGAGAAGCGCAACCGCCAGCGCCAGCACGAGAGAAATCGCCGCCTGAACAGCATGGATGACCTGATGGTGATGACGGTAAGACTGGCTGCGATGGGCGAGGTTGCTCCGGAGGAGGTTGAGGCGTCTGTGCTCAAGGCTTGTCAAGCCAAGTCGATCACTGCGAGCCTGAAGGAAACGCGCTTCAAGTCCCGCGCCTGGGATCTGCTCCGCGAAACCACTTCTCGCATGGTGTCGATGACACGTGGCCACATTGAATTGATGGAGCGGGAGATGGCCTTGCAGGGGCGCTTGTACATGATCGATCTGGAAGACCCGTGGTATGACGCCTGCTTCTTTCCCATCGAGACGGCCGTCGCATCCGGTTGGGATCTGGCTGAGGTCTTTTCGAGCACCGCTCAGGAGATGGACCCTGCGCCTCGCGAGGGGGCATACTTTTTTGGACTACCGCTCCTATCCAGTGCCGTCCATATTGCGATTGCTGGCTCAACCGACCCCAGCGTGCCTGAGGAGGTCTACCTGGTCACCGAGAAAGGCTGGAATGCAATCAACAACGCCGTCTGGCGCCGCGAGCTGATGCCAATCTTGATTCGGGGCATGGCGGCTCGGACAATTCTGAGCGAGCTCGATGACATCTCCTATGCCACCGAGGTACTCCTGCAGCGCCAGCCCCATGCTGATGACGAGGCCGCGGACAGCAGGCAAGGCGCCCCGGTCTTGGATCGTGAATCACGGGCAGTCGTTCGTTGCCTCGGTAGCAATCTCGTAGACGAAATGGACGCTTTCATCCAGGCCTCCGAAGGCGTGAAGACGGCTGGGCAATTTGCTGCCTACAGAGATGGGCTGGCCGCAGGCTTGCAGGAGGCAGCGGCCGAAGGGACTCAGCTCAAAGCGCAGATAGAGCAGCTGAGGCGTGAGATCAACGTTCTCCGCGAGCGCACTCCAAGTGCCGCGTTTTCACCCGCCAACGACTTAGCCGCGACTATGAACGCCGCAGGCCACGATGTCTCCCTGGCGCACCGCATGGCACCCCTCTTCTCATAGCGGCGCTGAGATCGCTGAGGAATGGCTCGCCAGCGCAGTGGTCGTGACCCAGGAACCGCCTGTAGCCAGCCCGTTGCGCGAGTGCCAGCCAGAACGTGCCAAGTGCCCCGCCAGGCGCTCGTTGGAGACGTTTTCGACCTCGATAAGGTCGATGTCCTGTCGGGGCTCACAAAGCTGCGCGATCAGGGCCTTGAAGAAGCCCAAGCCCTGCCAGTGTCCGTCCAGAGAAATGTCGGCGATCACAACGACGCGGCGCGCGCGGGCCAAGTGCTCTGCGGGAACGGCCGACGCGGCATAACGCGCGCCTGCCAACCGACCACTGAGGCAACGGTAGTACATGTGCACGCCGTGCGCCATAAAGCGCCTGGACACCATGGGGAGGTGAGCTCGCCCCTGCGCGTCGGCAAGGCCCTGCTGGACGGCCAGGACAACGTCTTGCAGCGCCAGCGCCAGCCTATCAGGCAGCTGGACCATCTGCATCTGCATCTGCGTCGGTGGCGGTCCGTGCGATGGCATGCGAAAGCGGGATGAGGTGCCCCTTGCCCGCCGCCCCTCGTTGAAAGTCATGCAAGGATTGCTTCGCCAAAATAGGCTCATGGCCGTAGCTGCGTACGCGGCTCACCATCTCCAACATGGTCTTGGGCTTTTCGCGCGATAGTGGCCCCTTCGCATAGAGATAGGCCCCCTCGGCGCGGATCTTGTCCTGCTGCGAAGCCTCCTCGCGCCAGCGCTGAATGCTGCGCACGGCCCCATCATGTCGCTCCAGAGCCGAGTTGAATTTCGCCAGTGCCAAGGCATCGGCAAAGGCTGTCTGGGTAGAAGTCCGCCGCTCGATCAGCATCTCGCAAACCAGCAAAAAGCTCTCGGCGGACGCTACCCTGCAGGCATCCTCGATATCGACTTCGGCTGCGCAGAAGGCGGACATCACCACCAGCGCTGGGAACAGGTCCTGCACGTTGTCTGGAGAGTTGGGGCTGTCGGAGTCTTCCATCAATTTCGATAGCCCCCCCAGGGTCAGGTTCGAGTAGGGTTGCAGCGAGGGGCAAAGCGCCTTGATCTCTCCACCGAGCCGCTGCAGCCACACCGGATCTTCTCCGACATGTTCCCCTACATAGGCACCAAGATAGCCGTCAAGCGCCTCGGGCACAGCATGCGCATGGGCGACGAGCGCAAGCCCGTCCGGCGTGCGCGCTGCTGCGCGTGAACGAGCTTCTTGAAGCTTCGTCCGCAAGGTCTCCTTGGCTACGTTGTGCAAGGCCGCCAGCGGATCGGGAATGGCACCTCTACCCATCGGCTGGAGAACATTCAAGCGCTGCTGCAGAGTGTTGAGCTGAGCGTCAGCTCGCATCCAGTCGGGGATGTCCCCGGCGACCAGGAACTTTGATTGCTGGTGACGGACATAAGTTTGCCCCTGCTCAACGAAAGTACCACCCGAGCCCGCATCCAGCACCGCGTGCTGACCCAAGAATGTGAGGGGGATGCCGAGCGGCCTCAGCTCGAAATCAAGTGGCTCGCCGCTTCTGGAATACGGGTAGCTGCTCAGGTCCTCGCGCAGGTCGAACCCACCACCGAGCTGTGCGGATAGGTAGGCCATGATCCGTACGGGATCTCCGGAAACACCGGGCACAGGCATCAAAGGACCAGAGGAAGCTGGGACGGCCCGACCGCACATGATCTCGGCCAGCGCATCGAAGATGGCATCGCTATCCGGATCGAACACCACCGGCACGACGCCACCCAACATCCAGTTCTCGATCACGCGGCCAAGGCAGCGGCGCTCCTCATTGAAGAGCCAGCGGATGGCAAAACCATTCGGCATCCTCTTGTCCCGCTTGATTGCACTGGCCAGAGGTGAGAAGGCCTGCGGGATCAACTCGTTCGACACGAACTGGCGGGTGATGGCATCGTTGGTGGTGGCCTGCTGGTAGGCTTCCTCTTGGGCCAATTCCTCGGTATAGCCCTCCGGCAATCTGCTGAGCAACCCGGTGAGCACATGCCAGGAAAACGCACTGCCATCGCGGAGAACCGCAAACTCGTAGGGCGGCACGCCCCAATCGAGAAGCAAGGGCGTCATAGGCTCCCAGGGCGGGTTCAGGTATGCAGGGCTCTCATCGAGCATCAGCATCTTCCCGTGACCCTCGGAATCTCTCCTCATATGCTCGAAGGTGCGCTCAAAGTTCGCATCCTGCGTCGCGGCATCCGCATCCAGGGTCGAGAGTCCGAGGCCCTCCGCCAAAAGGCTCGCAGCAGCCAGCGGAATAGAAGCGTGCCGCGAAAGCTTCCAGGCGGCGCCTGCGATGATCTGAGCTCGGGAAAGCGCCACTCCAGGCGAAGCGACGGCATGGCCGCTTTTGACGGCCTCCTGAAGATCGTGCAGGGAGCGGTAGCCCAGCATTTGGGCCAGTATTCCCTGCGCCTGCATGAGGCTCAGCTTGCCATGTGGCCAGCTCTTGATCAGAGTGCGGGAAATTTTCGTGAAGCGGCGCGAATCGAGGTCCGCCCGGGTGACTGGGATGCGCATGGTTCCTTCCTTCCGGTGGCGACGGAAATCAATTCGGGGGCTGGCTTGCCGGGGAGTGCGCCACCATGAAAAACGGAAATGCGTTCAACGATGAGGGGTGCGGGTCTCTGGCGATGCCTTTACCAATGCCAGCGGTACGGAAGAGACCATTCCGAGCGCCAATGATGCCATAGGAATATCTCGGAATCGAAGAATGGACGCGGCACCAGGGTGCCCGCGTCCAGCGTTTTGTGAGCATCGGAATCGACAAGGAGCGTTGGGCGCTTGCCACTGCTTCCTAAGGCTGGCGGACGGAGTTGATCTCGATTGCCGCAGGGATCGTTTCCGCCTCCATGCCACACCGGATCCCACTGAAGAGACGGGCCAGCGCCAGCTGGAGCGAGGAGCCCGAGGGCGCGGGCCGTTGGCGCCTCGGAAGTTCTGCACAGCCACCTATCCGACCTTATCCTCCGCAAGGAAAGTGGACGCTTGGCTTCACCTTCCTTGTTAAGCAGGATCGGCGCGGCCAGCTGATCCAAAACCGGACCATCAGAGAGGCTTGAGTCCGCTTTTCCAGGCCGCCAGCGCATGGGACCACGGCGATGGCAGCGGAGTATCGCCTCGTTCAATCAGGCGATATATGGTGGACTGATTCACGCCAAGGGCGGCAGCCCACGCCACAGGCTTGATGGCCCGCGCATCCAACAGGGCTTGCAGCTCGTTCCCGGTCACCTCACCAGCCCTCTCGGGTCAGCAGTGCAAAGGCCACATGCTTGGCCCACCAGTCCAGCCAGGACGGCAGCGCGGCTTCTGGAACGCCATAGCGCAGCGCGGCCCAGGCGGGCGGAGGTGCTTCGCCCACATCAGGCAATTGCGCCTGCGCATGGGCCGTGATCCAACGCCACAGCCCAGCGCTGGCCTTGGCCTTGAGACACACCGCCAGCACGGCCACGGGCACGCCTTCATCCAGCAACTGGAAAGTGGCGGCATTGGCCTTGATTTCCCCAGTCACGCTATAGCCGCTGCGGCGGCTGTCGGCCCAGCCCTTGCCGGTATTGAGCACGGGCAAGAGCGTGCGGTCGATGATGCCGGCCTGCTCGCAGGCATCGCAGTCTTCATGCGTCACGCGCTCCCGAATGCCGTCATTGAGCACTGTGTAGACGACGTAGCTCATGCCGATCTCCCGATAAGTCGCTGCACCGTGTGTGCCAGTGCTGGCTGTCCAGCTCGCGCTATGTCGCTGCCTTCATACCTGCCATGGCCTGCCTGGGCTAGCGAGCGCAAGAATCGCATCGCTGCTGCGTTGCTGTCCGGGCCGATGTACAGCACATCAATGACGCCTGGAAACGCTTTGGCGGCTGCCAGCGCTGCCACTTCGTCGTCGGGCTCCCCATCGCTGATGACGAGGATGCGCCCAGGATTGCGCTCACGCGCGGCGTTTAGAGCCAGATGCAGTGCAGTGCTCCCGCTGGCTGGTGGTAGCGAGGACGCATTCGGCACGGGTGTGACATCTTCGGCGAATGCCAGGACTTCGTGGCCTGCTGCTGTGGCAGCAATCGCTTCGCCCAACAGGGAATGCTTGCTGCGGCCACCCCAGGCAAGGCTGTCCATCGAGCCGGAAACGTCCGCAAGCACGACGGTTTGCCCGCTGCCCAGGCGCGTCATGCGGTCGTGAGCCTTTGCCACGGTGCCTGTGTGCTGAGGCAACGAGGCTTTGGCTTTGCCGATGAGGCTCTGCAGGGGGTTTACGAGTTGACGTGTCATGTTGTGATGAATGTGTCGAGTGGGACGACAGCAGTGAGGCCCGCGCAAAATTCAATGAGTTGGGGCCGTACATCGCGCAACGCCGCCACGGTCGATATTTCGGCTGTCGCCGTGTTGTAGTCCACGATGTGGTGCCGCGAAAAGCGATAGCGGCCCATGTTGATGTAGACGCGCCGACTGCCACGCGAATAGACATGCGAAATGCTGATTTCATCGGGGGCATGGCCCACCAGCTCTGCAGCCTGCAAGATCAATGCGAGATCCCGGTTTCTGGCAATCTCGGCCAGATCGCGGGCCTTCGCAGATTCGTCGCGCATCATGTCAAGCATGGCATTTGTGACTGAAGGGCTGCGCGCCAGGGCTTCTACACAGCAGCCACGGGCCAACTCTATGAGCTGGTCATCTGTGAGGCCAGAGAAATCAAGGCCTTCCATCAATCGTCCCTCGCGCTTTTCAGTTCATCCACTGTCTTTCCCATGGCTGTTGCATAGACATGCCACGCCGTCTCATAGCGCGTCAGAAGTGCATCGGCCACGGCATGCCGCTGCTTTTGTGTCACCCGCGAATGGCGACTTGGAGGATTGAGCATCGTGTGGATGATGCTGCTAATTTTCGGGTCGCCCAGGGTGTCAGCGAGCACCAGAAGTTCACCAGCGAGCCACCAGCCCCCTGATTTCTCCAAGCCTGCGGCCACCGCTGTGCGGTCAGCTTGGCCCTCGGGGTAGAGGCCTTCGTAGCGATGAATGATGCGGCTCACCCAGCCGGATGACGCTTTGTCTTGTGCGTGAATCATGATGCCCTTTGCGTGCAAATCGGCTACCTGTGCGGCAGAGAAATTGTTCGCGAGGTGATTCAGTCGTACACGTAGCCATCTTCTCCATCCCACTGTGCATCGACCGTGGGCGCGGGTTGTGGATTCCGGGCCAGATGGGGATTCGCTACATCGAACTCTTCGCGGCAGACGTAGCGGGCATCGAGCAGACCTGACTCGTTGAAATACAGGCTCCCGCTGGCCCAGTTGAAGACATGTATCGCATCCGCCGTTGCACCTTCGGCTTGGGGGGCAGTGAGCGCCGCAAACAGGCGCTCTGTGCACTTGCTGCTGTCGAGCAGGCGCCCGCCTGCGGCTTCTTCATCGTTGGGGTTCAGGCCTTTGTTGAGCCACTCGCGGAAGCAGCGTCGGGCGGCGGCCTCGCTAGGGCCGTGGCCAAGGTAGACGATTTCGCCGCGAGGGTTGGCACGGGTGCCGATGAGAATTTTCATGATGGTGACCTTCCACGAATGCCCTGCGGAGCGGGAGCAGCGAGGCTGCCATGGGATGAATATATTCGCAATTTGCGACAACCTCAACCGGGCGTTATGCCGAGAGGCCCTTGGAGTGGCGTTCTCAGCTTCCGGTCACTGCACCCCGTCCGCCGCGAACGCCTGGACGTGGGACGCGCACAGGCCCCGTGCGGAGTAGTACGCTTCGTCGATATCGGCCACATTGAGGCCAACGTCATAGGCTTCGATGCCGCTGGCGCTGAACACGATAGAACCCCCGCTTTGCTCTTGGTTGTACTCACGGCCCCGATAGAACTGAACTGCAATGGTTGGGCACCCTTCCCTCTCGAAGATCGCATAGGCGCCTCCGTTGGCCAGGACATCCGCCTGCATCGCGGGCTCTTCGGGATCACCAGCCAAGAAGATCTGCTTTGCGTCGTCCCATGCGTAGAGGCGAAAGCATCCCGCAGTTCGCATGTTGTCCGGCGCCGCAGCATTCCACCAGGCGCACAACGCCTTGACGCCGGGGTGCGATTCGTACTCGCCGAACTTCGGCTCTTCCGAGCGCGCCATCTTCGCAAGGGTCAGAGCCCGCTCCAAGGCGGCGCCGTCGCCCTCGATGGTCTGCCTCCGCTTTGCATCTTCCAGCCCCGGGCGCTTGGCACGCTTGGCCATCGAAACGCGCGAGCCATGAAAATCGGCCACGCTCGAAAGCAGCAACGGTTCCTTGCTGGCGCTGTGCTGCAGGCCGGGGTTGTTCCAGATCCCCCATAGCCATTCGTCACGGCGGTAGACGATCACGAACTTCTGACCTTGAGGGGACCCCGGCGCCCGTGAGCAGGCCTCATCCAGTGTCGCGGCAGCGAGGTTCGATTCCTTGTACCAGCGCATGAACGGCGCGTAAGGCTCCAGCCCCACCAGCTGCTGCAGCGCCGCTTGCGCTTGACCTGGCTCAGGGTAGGTGTCGGCCAAAGTGGCGTGAGAGCCGAACGTGCCGACTTCGCGCATCACCACACCTTCCACAGAGCGGTCAGGCTTTTCGATCAAGACCAACGTGGGCATGTTGTCGCTCGGGCTCACCGCCGCGATCGACCACAGCGCATCCCATGATTTTGGCCGGTGCTCAAGGCGGATGGACTTGGCGTGAAACGGGGACTGGCTCAAAAGCCCTCTGATGAAGGCGTCCGCATCACACGCAGCGCCAGCGCGCTCCCACGCTGCAGGCAAGTAGTGGTAAAGCACGGTGGCATCCCCGGACACACTCGGGGGGTAATCGCTGTCGCGCACGACAGCAACGTAGCGAAAGCGGGGCGCCGCGTATCCGTGCTCATTCGCAGGGAACGTGCTGGCGATGATCAGATCTCGGAGTTCAAGGCATTGAGCGTCGTTCATGGGCTTCTCACTGGTTAAAAAGGACCAGTCCTAGAGTAAGGTGACGCCCTGAAAAATCTCCGGGGAAAAGCACAGGTTTCAGGAGCTTCTCGCAGAAAGCAGCGGCGAGCGCTTGCGAGGCCGAACCGAAGCTGGGCTGATGCGTTACTGCTGGGGCGCTGGCTGCGGGCGCGGCGCAGCTGCGAGGAACGCGGACTGCTCGATGAACAGCTTGCCCGCGTCGTCGGCCTGGTCGAAATGACGCAGCAACTTGGCATGCCGCTCGCACACCAGATACATCCTCCCCGAAGTCTTAGGGGGTAGGGATCGAGCGCGCAGTGGACGTATGAGGGGCCATGTCAACCCCGCCGCACGCCACTTGCCCATGTCCAGTGTTTTCCAGCGGCGCGCTACCGCGACATCCTCGATTTCCAGCAGCTCCTGTATCAGGAGTCTGCTGTTGCCAATTGGCTTGGCGGCACTGTTCTGATAGACGAGCTCGACCACCTCGGGATCAAGATCGACACGAAGATTCTGCTGAGCAAACTGCAGTGCGAGAGCAAGCGGCATCTTCTCCGGAAATGCCTTCGATGGCCCAGTGAAGAAGGCGGCAAGGGCTCCTCGCGCAGTGTGCCGGCCATCCAGGGCGGTCAAAAGCTCGACTGACGGAAATTCGACTTCTAGCACTCCGGGCTCCGCGAAACGGATCACCCCAAGCGGACCGGATGGGAAGAGCCGGCGTTGCTTTTTTAGACCCAAGCCACGGGTGCCCTTGAGCCGGACCGAAGTGTTGGCTTCTGGGCCATGCATGGAGATATCCGAAAAGCACCTTGAAGCCAGTCGCTGTTTCGTGAATGGCACGCCGCCGTAGTCGCGAGCGCGCTTCAAGCATCTGTCCACCAGTGCGTCTTCCAAGTTCGCCATCGTCTTTCCACCGCGTAGAAGCTATCCTGGGCGCCAGTCTGTGGGTTGGCAATGGCAAACGCAAGAGGCTGTTGCACCCTCAGAAACTGTGTTTCACCCTGGGAAAGAGGCGTTGCGCGCTCGCTACGAAACCCCATCGGAATCCGCGTTTGCCACTGCCATTGCTCCCCAAACAGTGCGTCGCAGCCCCACCGTGACGCCATTCGATCCAGAGAGTTGTCAAGCGAGGCTGATCGCAGAGTGAGGGCGAGGAGAGACCCACACCAGTCCACAAGGGTCTCTGCGCTTCCCGCTGCGACGGCCCTCTTCATCTCCTCGAAATCCTTCTCCCGTTCACGCCATGCGCGCTCGACGGCAGCTGCCTTGGCCCGATAGCCGAACGCCTCCACTACCTGCCGCCCGTCGTTGATCAAGTCCCACACCTTGCGCTCTATGGCGCGCGCTGCCTGAGACGCGCTCGCGAGACCTACCAAGGAACAAAGGTACCGCCTGACCCAGCAATAGCGGTCACCTCTGCCAAATACGCAGATTACTGTTTTTGATGACGGCCCCTGCCGGAAAAAGACCTGCAAGTATGTCCCACAGGCCAAGGAGCGTTAAATTTTGGTTACCCTCCACATCTAGTTCCAGCACAATCTTCCAAATGGCTTCCATCCGTTCATTAAACACGAATCCGATACCAAACTCGCAAATTACCAAATCTTTAACACCTCGATCAAGGAGCTTCCTTGCCCTACTAATTGTGACACCAAGGTCCGACGATGGCCAAGTCAAAATCTCTCTTTCGGCAGCGCGCTTGGTCTTTCCGGTTATATAGAACCCTCTTTCTGATCGACCTCCGATTATGGTCGGCTTTGGACGCACACCTGGATTATCACGGTACCAGAGCGCTCTTTCCAAGCTACTAAATCTAGAGCAATAGAATTTGCGCGCCTCCCCTTTCTTAAGACAGCGCCAAGAGCGATGTCGCAGTGCGAATACATCCACCTCGCGACAGGAGGCAGCGTCGCTAACATGTTTGTAGTACCACACTCGTCTATCAATCGGCGTGAATTCCGGATCACTAGGGTAGTCTATAGCTGGTTCCCAGCACTCATACAACGTGACAACTACAGGCCTCCAATCTGACAGATCTGAGCCGGACATCATTTTCACCCAGTCGAAATACTTCTGTAACGACCCATGGGTCGCGGCGGCTACAAAGGATTCAATCCCAAGTTTCTTGCGAATCGTAAACTGTGCTATCCCCAACTCGTAAACTAGAAGGCCATCACGGAACCCGCTCTTTATTTTGGAAAACAACCACTCGTGCTCTGCCGTACTAAACGAATCGTTCGCAAACGATCGGGTTTCGCTAGAGAGCTCAATTAAGGCTCTGAGTTTTCCAGCCTCAACGGGTAATGCACTCACTTCGCCAGTGGCTTCATCGAGATAGAGTCTTTTATCACTCACAACGGTTCCTCAAAATGAGGCACCTAGAATACAGACTCCGCCTCTCCAAAATACTGCGAAAAGCTCGCAGCGTTTGAGCTTTTTCGCGGAAATTCCCCCAGCCTCAAGCTGCCGGAGCCTGCGCGCTGAAAACGGCATCCTCCACGAGTCGCATCTTCACCGCCTCTCGTACTCTGAGGCCTGCGGGACTTGCGTAGAACGCCTCCTCTGCATCCACGTCGAACGGAAGCAACGGGAGGGGCGCTGTGCTGCCAGTTCCAGCCTTGACTTTCGCCGTCTGCGCCGCGCTGATGTGGTTCTCAAGCAGCGCATCCCCGTAGCGACGAATTGCCACCCGCATGTCAGGAGAGTGCCGTGCCGTACCCACAAAGACGAATCGGATTTCCTGCAGGTGCTGAAGGTGCTCCGAGATCCCCGGGAGCTGTAGCGCCCAGACGCCGAAAGGCGAGACTTCCACGATGTCGGTCCGGGCATCCATGAAGTTGCGCTCCTCTTGGACGAGATCCATGTTCAGAACTGTGCGCGCGGTGCTCACGGCGCTGCGCTTGGGAACCTTCAAGGAGAACATCTGCCCAGCCTCCGATTTGAACCAAGAGACGCCCATGCTTGTCAGCATTGCAGGCGTCTCCACCACCTTGTGGGTCAGGTAACCGCTGTCAAAGACCAGCTGGATTCCCAGCGAGGTCGAGCGTTCGTCCCATCGGCTCCTCTGAGCGCCAGCGACGTGACCTGGCATCAGGGATACATAGGCCTTGTCGCCTTTCAACTGATCGAACACCTCCTTGTGGCTGTTCCCACTGATGCGGAACTCGCACACCGACGCGAGCCTGCTATCGACGGGGATCAGCCGTCGATCCCCAAGCATGCGGTCGTACTCCTTCTCGATGTGTTCGCCCCGTGTGCTTGAAAGGTCCACGAATCGGGGAGCAATCCACTCGTACTCGAACGCGGAATTTGCCTCGGCAAGTGCCACGAGATGGCGCTTGCCGAACTCCAGGTCTGCCCATAGAGCGGCCTCGTACACGTCGCCGATCTGCGTGAGAAGCGCGCTCCCATCAGCCCTCTCGAAATCATCACGCTGGCGCTGGGCAGTCGCAATCGCAGCCCGGATGGTGGCGAGCTCCACGATCAGTTGCGTGTTTTCGATGAGGAGGCTATTGCGCGTCTCAGTCATGGAGAAGAACTTGTCCATGAGCCCGCGCAGCCGTTCTGCCTCGGCCATACCTTTGTAGGGCTCGATCATTCGGTTGAAGTCCTCCCGGGACATGCTGATGCGGACCTGGTCAGATGGTGGTTCCAATTCGTCCCCACCAAGGAACTCCTTCAGCTTCTCAGCCGCCGTGGCGACACCCTTAGCGTCCTTTGCATAGCCCTCCAGGCGCGTCTTGAACTTGTTCGACGAGTCGATGATCGCTCCGTACTCCTTCTTGGTCTGAGCGTCCTTGCTGAGCCACTGGAAGGCCTCGGCGCCACCGGCAACGATGGAGGCAGCAGTGGCCCCGCCTGACGCGACAGTCACCACCACCATGGAAACTGCGATGACGGTGTTCAGGAAGCTCGCACACGGGTTCTTCCGTGCCACTGCATCCTTGAATTGCTCATCCGCCTTCTGAACCTGCTGCCACACCTCCCAGTAAGTGGTTGCAATCGCATCCAATTGCTTTGAAACGTCTTGCAGCCTCGCATTAACCTCCCCCAGACGCGCCTTGCCGAGGGTTGCCACCTCCAATGCATTACTGATCACCTTTTGAGCGGCAAGGCGGACGGTCTCAACCTGAACGTGCTCATCGCGCAGCTCGGCGACGTAGAAGCGAGCGCGCGCACGGCTTTCCAGCATGCCGCGCAGGTTGTTTATGTGGAAGTCGATCGGGCGGAGCGAGCAATAGACGCCCTGGATGCCTACAGGCGGCATGCCGGCAGATATCCGCGCCAGTGTCGCCGAGAGCCGCAGCCGGATCTCCTGCATCTGGCCGTCGCCCGCCGAGTTGGATATGGCAAACAACCAGGCCGCAATGGCTGCGGCCTCCTCCTCGTTGCCGCGCAAGTGCTGAAGGTCGGCGTCGATGCCCAGCAGCTTGACGCCCCGCAGTGGGATGGAGAGGCCATGGCGGAAGACATCCCCTGGCGCCGCTGAGCCGTTCTGCCCTGCGCTTCCCTCGGCCGCAGCGTCGGAGATTGGCGAGGCAGGTCTGCCGCGCTGACCGTCGGGGTGCTTCCCGTCAGGAAAACAGTCCCTGCCTCTAAATTGCAGTGGAACCGTGATTTTTGGGCCCCGATCCTGCGGATAGCACTTCCACCGCTTGCCCCCCACCCCTCCCTCACCGGGTGTGCCTGGACTCCCATGCATAGCAGCAGGTGCCGCCGCACCGCCCACGAACGAAAAACTCAGCTGTTCGGATCCGCTGTCCACAAAGGTCCGGATGAGCCCGCCGTTTCCGGCTGTGCCAGGCCGACCAGCATGGCCAGGCGGCCCTGCATCACCGCCAGGCCCACCGGGCTTGCCCTCGGCATTGTCCGGATAGCCCCTCTTCCCATTCGCACCGTTCGCTCCAGGTTGCGCCAATCCCCCCCGCCCGCCTACCGCGATGAGCGCCAAAGGCCCATCCAGATCCTTGAAGAGAACTTCAATACTGCCCGCATGCCCACCGCTCCCTCCGTCCTTGCCATCCTGTGGCGGAGCAGCGGCATCAATCGGCGTAGGAGGCCGAACCTGCGGCGCGTCTACCCCGTCAATGCCGGACACATTTACGGTGGCCTGCGACCCGCCAAAGGCCTTTCGCGCAATGAGCGTGACGGCAGCGCCTGGAGCAATGATTGGTGAATCCAAGCGCAGTGAGTCCGCGTGCACGACAACCCGCTTACGCCCGCCGATGCGTGGATTGATTTCCGACGCCCGTATGTCAGTGGCGCAAATTTCAAGAGTATTGTCGTCGTCGTATATGACTCGATCTTCCGCGATCCGAATGGACATGCTGACTCCTCCTGGTGGTTGAGGAGGTCATATTGATCACGGTTACAGAAGTTTGCAATAACGCTTCTACCGGAGCTGCTGGCACGCGCGCATCTGCAAGCTGGTCATCGGAAGGCCCAATGAGGTACTGGCGCTGGGCTATCGCTAAGAACGGCACTCAACGAAACAGAACCCATGCGCTACGAGCCGCAGCGCGAATCGGGGCGAAAGCTATATCCAGCCAAATCAGCAAATCATATTTGATGGAGCACAGGGTCGCCCCCACCATCGAGCGGTACGAACGCACCGCATTCATCACACCGGGATGATCTCGCCCCACTCCCAAAACTCAATGCTGGGTAGCCCCTTGGGATTCCCATTCACATCGCAAAAGAAGTCGATGCCCGCGCCCTCCTCGTTAACCAGCACCACCTGCCCCTGTTCTCCACCGCGAGACAGGTACTCCCCCTGAACAGTAAGGTAGTCGCCTAGCTTCACGTCCTTGGCCCATTCGGGCATGGTGCAGATCATTTTGACTTCCCTCCTCAAGCTGTACCCATGCAGGCAGCGACTTCGGCCTGTTGGGCGCGTGTCGCACGCCGCCACCCTTGCGCTGTTCCCACCAAGACTTCCCCGGTCTCCATGTCAACTGCAGCCCACTTCTGCGGGCAACGGGTGTCCAGTGAAAGCGGGGGAACCGGACCCTGCAACTCGGGCACTTCCCGCCCGCTTCGCAAGATCCTCTTCGTGGCCACCTTGACCCAGTGGAGGTGAGCGTGGCGCTGGATGGCGCCCGACTTGGCCATCTCGACCATGAGCGACTGAGCAATCTGGTCGGCACGGTCGCGCGACCGGGGAGTCGTGTGCGGGTAGATGGCCTGAGCCAGCTGCTGACGCCGGAAAGGCCCGTCCAGGGCATCCATAAAGGCGGAGGCTGCTCGCCGATGGTTGAGGCGGATAGTGGAACTGGTCATACGGTATTGTCCGCGCCTGCAGCGGCGATCTCTTCCCTGGTGAGACAGACGCTTCGCTCCGTGCCCTTCACCATGATGCTCAGTGTGCCTTTGCGCGGGCCTGTCTTTGCCACCCTGAACTCCGCTCCCTTGACGCACATCACGCGCCAATCCTCGGGCCGCTTGCCCAGCCAACCCGCCTCGAAAAGCCGGAAGTTTTCGGGCACCGGCGCCAGCTTCTCCAGCGCCAACTTGCCGTATTGGGTCTCGGCGAATATGTCCTTGCTCATGTCGGCACTCATCGTCAACTCCTGAGGTGGTGGATATAGGTCTCGGCCCGGAGCTTCGACAGCTCCTCTGTGAGGCGCAGGCATCGTTCGCCACGCAGACCCCGAGGCTCCACTCCGAGGTCGCGGCATTGGGTTACTGCCCGGTCGCAGATTTGCTGCTGGCGGGCCAGCTTGCTCTTCGGTGTGGATTTAACTTGGCGCAGGTCTTGCAGCGTAGCTAGCTGGCATTCGGTGAGCCAAGCTAGTACCGTGGCCAATTGGCGCGCGGCAGCCTCCGGTACACGGTCCTTGAAGAGGGTATCCGTTGTTATGTCAGGCACCAGGGTTAACCTTAACAAGATGGTGACCCCAGTGATGCCGCTCTTCGCTCATCCGGGAGAAGTCCGGCCGCTGTATGCGCTCCCACCGCTGGGAGGAACAGGCCGGCTCAAAGCTGCGGGGTCCACCCATGCCAGGGGATTGCCGTCCAATCCGCGTTCCATTTCGATTGAAGATCACCAGGTCCAGCAGAGGCGCGGCCCCGGCAGCCACTGGGTCAGCGTAGGCATCGCGAACCTGGGCGATGACGGGCCGCTCGGCGCCGCAATCGAACTGAGCAACCCAACTTCCTTTGGGGTAGTGAGCAAGGATTTGTTGCGCAGGAGTTGGGTTGATCGTTGGCGCCTGCGTATCGGTAGAGATCGGCTCATCGATATTGAGGATATGACGATTTGCGGCGTGCTGTGCTGTCGGCATGTCGAAGGATCCTTTAGGTTTTGCGCAACGGTTCCAAATGAAAGATCAATTAATTGTCAATTTAAATTGTAGCTTAATTACCAAGTCTTTACCAATATCATTCAATTGTTGCCATGGTCCTTCATTGTCCCGTCAGGCAAACATGCTCTCTTACCCGCCCTCCGGAGGGGCCGAGCATGCGCTAGAATCCCTGCATCTTTCGCACAGGATTTGCCTGTCGTAGTTCTCCAAGCTGAGGAGTAGAAACCAGCAATTTTCACGTTCGGCGTCGCCGGATGTTCAACAAACCCGCGCGGGACAGCTTCCCGCATGGGGGGTGGTTCCGGGCTTTTTTCTGGGGCCACTATGAAAAGTGTGAACAGCAGCCGCTATGCGCTGCTAATGACCTCCTTACCGCTTGCGGCCAGAGGTCTCAAGAGCTACCGGCACCCCTCCGTCTTCGGATGGGTGATGATCGGAGCCACAGATGATGCTGACGCTCTTCGGGAAGCCGCAAGGAGTGTCGATAGCCCTTCCATGATGCTGCTGCAGAAATGGAACGGATCCGCTTATCAAAACTGCGCTCAGCAGGCGGCGTCATAGCCCTGATCGGTTCGCGCTACCTGAGAACTTTGGTGCTGCTTCTGCGCAAAGAGGCAGTCAGTTCCCTTCATCACTGCCTCTGGGCAGTATCGGACTAAGGCAACCCGCTTCAACGCAAGTGGACCGATGCGGCAGCTGCCCGCGCCTTCGGCAATGCAGCTACTACCGCCCCTGCCACCAGGCTTGGGCATCTCAATCCCACCGGGGACCGCATCCCCAGCGTGGGCGATGTGTACCCGGTTTTTCACATAGGAGAAAGACCATGGACACCAACATCACTCTGCAGACCACCCACCAGGTGCTATACGTTCCCGCCAGCGCCAGCGAACGGCACCCGCGCTTGGTGGATGACCTGGTCACTCTGGAGGATGGCCGCGTGATTGGTCGCTACACCCGGATGACCAAGGAAGAACTCAGCTCGCGCATGAAGACTGAGCTGCTGGTTACCGAGAGGGACACCTTCAGCAGAATGCAGGACGACAGCTACGTGACAGAGCCCAGGCTCATCACCGAAGAACGCTTCCAAGAAGCCTTCGAGTGCTTGCCCCCGCTACGGTGGGAAACGCACCTGGGCGTCGAGAGCTTCCGCTTCATGGAGCATTCCTGCGGCGACATAACCACCATCTTCGCGCGCACAGGCGACCAGTTTTGGGAGTTTGAAGACCGGTTCAACATGAGCCGCGACGACTTGGCGCAGAAGGTGCTCGCCGCTACCAACGCGGCATCGTCCCAGCACATCCCTGGATGAGAACCAATTCAAAGGAACTCGCCATGGAAATTGATTCGCTCATGTGCGTCAGCACAGTTCACCCGGACATCGTGAAGCCCGTTCGCGGCTTGGTTTGCTGTTGCTGCGGAGGAAGCATCACAGGTCGGCAATTCCACAATCAGGACACAGGCCATGGCCTGGGCGACTGCTGCGTGGAGTTCGTCAAACCCAGGACGGAAGACATGGAACGGACCTACGGCATTGAGGGAGTGCACTACCTCCTCGATCCCTTAGTTCGCGTTCGTGAGTCGGAAGCCCGGGGGTGGACGAAATGGAGGATCAGCCTACGCCTGACGAACCGCTGCGGATTGCTCAATGCACCGGACCCTGAAAGGCGCCCTGCATTGCCCAGACTCCAGAGCGATCCCGCTCTTCTCAGGAGCCTGCAGGCGCAAATGCCCTGGAACGTCTCATCCATCGTTCGCAAGGACGGTGTTTGGGGCATCCTGTTCGAGGTTCCCTTCGCCACAGTCGAGAGCGAGACAGGCAAGGTTGACCCACAGGATCCCTGGTACTTGAGTCTCCCTTTGCAGGAGGAGAAGTTCAGCCAGATCCTGAGCGCCTTTCCTAAGCTCGCCATCGCCTACCCAGGCGTGCTGTTCGCGGTGCCTGATCGCGAACACGTCGAGCTGGGACGCACAACGGTCTGGGCATTCGTGCCTCGTGGCTTGCTTGATGCGCTGCAGCGCTTTGACCTGATCGGCGCCCTGCACCAGCTCTAAGCCTTGTCCCTGGCCCCACCGGGCCAGGAGACACGGCCGAGCCTTCAGCGCTCAATCAACCCAGCTCCACAGCTGGTCGGCGCCTGGGCAAGACCTGGAGAACCGAGTGAGAGTCAGCGTCTTCGCAAATGGCGCTGGCGCTGAACAACCACTACATCTTCTGGGAGGCCCCAGAACCCCTTCCCTCCTTACCGCAAGGGCAGGAGGGCTTTCCAAAGCCCCAACGCCCGAGCAGGCCTGGGGCTTTGGAAAGCATTCAACCCCTCGGCGTAACGCCCAGGGCTGATACGGCAGCTGGCCGTGCTTTGGCAACCAGCAAATCCGCACCTTCTGGTGCTTTCCTAAAACCCACCGGGGATGCGAAGTCCTCAGGGGTTTCGCTCCTCGGTCTTCTTCACTGGAGTTCTTGATGAGTGTTCTTTCTTTTCCCCAGCGCGGCCCTTGGGGTGATGCCAAGTGGCGCGGCAATTGCTCTGGATACGTCTACAAAACGATTTTTGAGCAGCTGCGCCCAGCAGTCTTCGTAGATCCCATGTGCGGCTCTGGAACCTCTATCGAGGTTGCAAGGGAACTGGGCATTGAGGCCTACGGCCTCGATCTACACAGCGGACACAACGTACTCCGGGACAGCATCCTGGACGCCGTCGGCAAGCATGCTGATCTTTGCCTCTCACACCCACCCTACGGGGACATGGTGATCTACTCCGGTGAGGTGTGGGGCTCCCCTCATCCTGACGATCTTTCCCGCTGCACCAGCGAAGCAGACTTCCACGAGAAGCTTCACATCGCGCTCCTTAACCAGCGCGATGCGACTAAACCTGGCGGCTACTACGGGACGATTGTTGGCGACAAGCGTAAGAACGGCGCCTATGTTTCCTACCAGGCGGAAGCCATCGCGCGAATGCCATCGCAGGAGTTGGCGGCCGTGCTGATCAAGCAGCAGCACAACGTCATGTCGGACACGCGTACCTATCGCGGCATGAGGCTGCCCAGATTGACACACGAGTACATCCTTCTTTGGCGCCGCCCTGAGGTGATCACCTCGTTCCTTTCCGACCTGGCAAGCATGGCCAAGCAGCAAGCGGCTCGGCTGACCTCAACATGGAAGGCACTGGTGCGAACGGTACTGGTGAGTCTTGGCGGCAAAGCAACCCTGTCCGAAATCTATGCGGTCGTGGCCAAGAACGCTCCTGAGCGTCTGGCAGCCAACTCGCATTGGCAAGCAAAAGTACGTCAGACACTGAACCAAAACCAGTCCTCCTTTGCACCGTTGGCGCGAGGCGTCTGGTCCTTGGCGAGCTAATCGAGCCCTAGGTGGATTGCGTCGTTGGCCAAGGGCCCAGCACCCACTGAACCTGTTTCTAGCAATCGCAACCCAGCCCCCACCCGTCCTCGGACGGATGGGGATAACCCCTGACGGGCGCACCAGCCCTCAGGGTAGGTGCCCGTCTTTTTGACCACAGGAGAAAAGAGAATGGAAAGCACCGTTTACCAGGCTACCGCCGCAGACCGCGCATTCGAGAACTACTACTTCGGCACCGGAGTTGAGGTTGCCGATGTCTCTGGCTGGGAGTACACCACACCCGGCTACGAGCGGACCCGCAAGGTCTATGTCGAAACCGAGATGGAGGATGACGGGCCCCCCCCGCGCTGCACCCTCAATTTCACAGTGCGCTTCGACCCTGCGACAGGGGCCCTAGTGGAAGCTACAGCCACCGACAGCAAAGGGCAGACCTGGGGCACGCTGGCAGCAGTCGTCATCCTGCAGCTGAAGGAGCTCGCCGCCCAGATCGATCCAGATACACGGGCGCCGATTGTGCCCGTGCACGTCGATGGAGACAGGCTCAACTGCTTCGTCGACGTCCAAGGGGACGCGTCTGATGAGGACGATGAAGGTCTTCCCGGCATCTTCCTGATTGAGCTCCGCCTTGCACGCGCGGTCGCTCCTCTGGCTATGACTAAGCGGGAGTCCTCAGCGATTGCTGCGGCGGTGCTGACCGAGTTTCATGAGAACCAGGGTATCGCAGTCCTCGATGACTTCGAGATCTCGGTCTTCCTGGAAGACGGCACCATGCTTGAAGAAGACGATTCCGAAACCTCGGGAGACGATCTGGTTGCTCACTCCGAATGCTCAGGCCAGTTGGCCTATGAGGAGAGACCGGCCGCCCTCGTGCAGCACTACTTGTGCGCCAAAGCTGTCTACAACGCGTCGATTTACAAGGGCGTTCTCCGGCTGGCGAATGGTGTGCTCATCGACTTGTTGCAAGCTCAGGCGACCCTCAACGCGGGTTTCCAAGCGACAGGAGACCGCGAGATGATGGGCGCCTGCGACAAGTTGTCCCTTGCCACCGGCATGGTTTCAGGCGTCCATGGCCGCCTCGTTCCCAGCGGAAATGCGGATGCACAGCCGCAACGTGCGGCAGAGCTCGCCGCCTGTAAAACGGTGATCTGCGCGGAGCTAGCAGGCCAGTTCATGGTCGAACTGCTAAACAGCGTTGAGACACTATCGGGCATCGCCGAAGTGCATGGCACGTGCACTCTCGCGGATCTGATGTACCTCCATAGCGCCATCCTCTCGGATAGCTTTATTGAGCATCTCTCCGCCATGTCGAAGGTGGTGGATATCGCATCCGCGCTCCCATCCGGGGAACGTTGGGCGACGTACATCCACCCCCTGAAAGACTGCGAGTAGTCGCGCAACCATCGCCTCCCGTGCCGTTTGTGGCACGGGGGTATTGAAACCCATGGAGGGCACCTGATGCCCACTGGGCCGGAGCCTTCCGCATTTCTCAAGGAAATTACGATGACATGCACCGACCCGAAGTCCACAAAGGCCCTGCAGCTCCGCAGGCAGGCGCTGGCCATGCTGCAGGAAGCTCAGCAGCTTGACGGACTCAAGCCTTACACAGTCACGCATACCCACTGCGCCGGCTGCTCGACCTACGTCATCTGGGCGGAATCCATGCCCAGTGAGGCGCACGCGAAATCAGTGCTCGACTGCGAATTCGAACCTTGGCGAGACGAGCAGCTCTCGGTGGAAGGCCATCATTTCTTGGACGACATTGCGGGTGCGTCCGAGACCTCCCGACTTCCCGACATCCTGGAGAGCTTCACCGCTCCTGCCAGTTCAGAAGAGGCCTGCGCCTCCTGATCTCGGCACCCCACCAAAGCCCCACGCTTGCTCTCTTGAGCATGCGTGGGGCTTTTTCTTTTCATCGTCCATCACTTGTCAGACTGGGCCGTACCCCCTAGAATCCCTGCCGCCACCTCCGGACGCAATCGGGGGGCCGATTAGGCAGGGCCTTGTTTTTTGCACCAACTTCATCTTCCCTTTCGATCTCTGGATCACCGGGTTGTTGTATGCGTCCACGGCTTTCGCCCGGGAAAACTGGAGAACGACATGGATTTTCACTTTCGCAACGACGAGGCTTTCGCCGGCCGCGTCCAAATCTCGCGCCTCGCGCGCAGCATCAAAAAGCAACTCCGTCCCGATGCCTCACATGATGAGTGTCTGGACCTTGCATCGCGCCTACTGGGCTGTGACAGCTACTACGACCTGCGCAGGCGCGCCACTGATCCTGACATTCGCGGCTGGGACCACCAAGAGGCAGTGAAGCTACTGCAGTCCGAGGCTATCAAGCGAGGCTCTCGGTTTCCAGGCAACCTCCCTCCTCGCTTTGACGAGAGCTGGCAGCGCCAGGCTTACCAGCTCATCGACGAAGCCTTGAGTAGTGTCCACCCTGGCACTCTGGAGGTTGTGGCCCTCATCGGCCCCCCCGGCAGCGGAAAAACGCTCCTGGCGGCGCACGTCGTGGACCGTAAGGGCGGCTTCATTGTGGACGTTGGTCAAGCCTCGCTCATCGACATACAGCGCATAAGGTTCAAGGAAAGCGACAGACTGCTGGTGTTTGACCAGTCGTCCGAACCTGCCCGCGAGTTCTATGAACGCCCCGCCTTTGGTGAACCCAGGCCTGCACCTCCACCACTCACGACGCTGAGCGCTCTGGGGAAGTCACGCCGGGTACGTCACGCCACGCTTCCCCTCGACTCCTATCGGTATGTCGGCATGACGGAGACGGGCACGACGACGCTGCGCGCACTGCTGGCAAAGCACCCGGGCCTCGTCGTCGTGGCCACGTTCGCAAACGAAGATGAAGCACTGAACGGTATCCGCAGCACGGCACGGATTGTCAGCGCAAACCCTGCGCTCACCTTTCAGCGGAACTGGCAACGCCTGCATGTCGTGTCGCTTGAGGAAATGCGCCTTAAGACCATTGACCTGGCGCAGGCGCCGTTTACTTCATCGCGGGGCGACTAGCACTCCCCGACCCAAGTGACTTATAAGCCCCGAGGTCAAGGCCCCGGGGCTTTTTCATGGCTGCGCCACGGACTTTTCCCAACCTCGCCCGCGCCGCCAACAAGTGAAGGCATTCCGCTGTAGTTCCGTAGCGGTCCAGCGCCAGCTCCGACAACGGCGCCGGCGCGACGCGCATACCCAGGGACCTCCCGAGACAGCTGGACGGGCGTCACTCACATTGCAGAGCGCATCCACGCACGCCGGCCCCCGGTGCAGGGCCAGGCTCACTGGGTTGGCTGCTTGTGCTCCAGACGCTGACGATCCGCCTCGGCGGCCATGCCGTCCCTAACGGCCGACTCCACAATCTCCCAAGCCTCTTCCCTGGTGCGCAGACGACCGAACACCCGCCTCACTTTGACTTGGCGAGCTTTGCCACCCACCGTAACCATCCAGCTGCCCACGACGTACTGGGCATTGTTCCTTCGAGGGTCGGTGATTTCTTGGATGCTCAGAAGGCTCCCACGCTGCTGCTTGGTGTAGCGGTCCCGCACTCGCATGTAGGGGTCAAGCCCCTGCTTGGCATACGCCTCGTCGCGATGAAACTGGGCCTCAATCAAAGCGGCCTCTGGCCCTCCGTAGTCACCGAAGCCGAAGAAGGTAATGCCTGAACCGCAGATCCCAGGCAACTGCACGCGCCATGCCCCCCAGGAAGGGTGGAAATCGATGTGCTTGAAGCTCGGATGGGGCGGCTGACACCCCGACGCCTCCAGCTTGCGTCGGAGGCCTTCTAGGACGTTGGGGTCGTAGCGCCCGTTCATGATCCTCTTCGGCCCATGGCCATGATGGCGCTTTGCAGTCAACGTTCGCCCTTCCGACGAGGTTTCTGGGCCGTCGTCAGCTGAAGCCCCGCGCAACTGTTATCGACGACAACACCCTGTCTTGAATTGCCACGCTTCCGTGGGATCATTCGCTGTGCTCCGACGTGGAGCCATCGGTCACATTGACTTTATTCTCCCCGCCTTCATTTTCAACAACAGCATCAAAGGTGCGCGCTACTGGATCGAACGTCAACCGGATGTTGGAGTCCCATGGCAAATTCAACTTGGCTACATCTGGAAGAGAAATCCGAGCACAAGCGGTCTTCCCGTATGCGTACGTTTTCAGAACAACCCCGTCCACTACCATGTGCTCATAATAGCCATCTAACAAGAATGAACCTGGGATATTCATATGGAATTTCCGCGTGCCATTCTTCTCCTTCTGTCCACTTAAGGCGACGCAAAAGCTAAATTCCCTTGATAAATCGAAGCTCTCCCAAGATTCCACCGCCTGAATCCTATCAGTATGAATGTTTTTCTGCCGCACCCTGCGTCTGATCAATAAACTCCTCTTCTCAGCAAGCCATTTTTTAAGCAATCCCGGACTAATCTCATTGGCAATCGTCGGGAACTCGATCTTACTAACCGTCGAATTAATGGCCGACTTCTTCTTAGTCGATGGCTTTGGGGACTTCAATGCTTTCAGCTCATTGCCACAAGCTCCTTGTGACAATTCATTAATACTCCCGGCCTCCACTAAACCGCCCCTTCTTTCAGACCTCCTCCGAAGCCCTAGCTTCCTAGTAAGAGCATTTTGCAAAGCCCTTACTGCAACTATTCGCCCACGGATGCTATAGACACCTTTTACTAAACTCTTGAAGATTACAGAATATATAATGGTCCCGCGACTTATCCCCGCATCACCGATCTCGGAATACAAGACAACCCCACCATTATTTTCCATGAGACCTACTAATTTAATTTCCTCTTCCGTGAGGCAGCTATCAATCTTGATAGTCTGAGCACTGTAAAAGTCCCCTTTTTCGTTGCGCTTCAGCCAATCCCTGCTAGCGAGCCACAGCTCCAGTACGTGAATAGGGACAGGAAAACCAGGTCGATACCCATCATATTGTTTGTTGTATTTCTCATAATTGACAGTAATCCCATCCATCAATTCGCTTACGGAAATCCCTTCTGGATTAAGCGCCAACATCTTGCGCAAAGCATAATTAACCTTACGCTTTGATTCGTTATTTATACAGATCCAGCCATCTTTAACGTCAAGCTCCATGAACCCCGGAAGAGCTTGAAGAGCAGAGCATAACTGGTCACGAGTAACTTCTACGTGTGCTTCATCAGCCAAATAGCCTGCTACGCGCGCATAAGAAGTGCAGCCGACCTGAACGCACTCGTCTATCAGGAACTTGGCGGCGGCTGCCACCCAAGGTGGCGCGCCGCTATCTTTCAAGACCGCAATACGGTCATCTTTATTTTCGCGTCCGGCTATAGTTACATATTCAATTTGAGAATTAGAGGATGCAATGGACAATCCGATTGCATCACTCAGTTCCATCGCGCCGAGCAATGAGTAATTCGGGCCAAGAAGGGGTCGCAATTTATTTTGCGCCTCAATAATAGACAATGGAGCCAGTCTTTTAGCTTTGTCTAGAATATTGCTAAGTCGAGGGGTTGCTACGCGGCGACTGTGTAATTCATACAAGACGGTATCAAAGGCCTTCCGCCCCTCCAACTGAGGATCAAGTATTCTCTTTGTTTTATCTGCCGGATAACGGTAGAGCCCGTCCTGTGTAACTTGTACAAACCAGTCTATCCATTTTTTTGCCTTGTTCTCATCCTCGGGACCTTTACGAATATACTTTAAGGCTGCTTCAGCAATAGCTAAAACTTCTTGCTCGACAGTCATTGCATCCGCCTTAAGCAATGCATTAAGTTGCGCGACAGCGATACTAGGCAGTCGAGACTCGTGGAGATACGTCTTCACCCAATCATCAAGAGCGGCAAATACAAAACCCGGGAAACGTATATCTTGTCCGTCAAGGGATTGAACCCACTGCTGTTGCAGTACAGACTTGACACTGGATCTCCAAGCCTGGCTGACGTTTTGCAACTCGTAATCGCCTTGTTCATCCGATTCATTTTTCCAATAAAGCGCCTCAAACTTGGCCAGGATTTCAAGCGTCTTAACAATGCTGATCTTCAACGTCGAACGCACCTGAAAAGCGCTCAAAGTAGGAAATTCGTCCTCAGATGATAGACGATTGACGAATCCCTCCATTTTTGCAAATTCAGAAGGTCCTAAGACCTTCTGCCAACCTGGAGTGAGCCGTACGCGAGTTGGCACGCAACATATACCGCTGCCATACCCCTTTGATCCAACCCATGCTTGTGTCTTTACCAGACTTTCGCGAATTGCGTTCGCAACCAGTTGTGATGGGAGAGATCCGTTCCAGGCTAACAATGACTCACGTTTGAAATCACCAGCGGAGCATTTGATGATCGAGCTGAAGCACTGAATTGCAAAGGATGGCACCACACCAGCATGCCGCCCCTCTTGGGTATCGGGAGCCGGAAGAGGTATTTTTGACTGCATTGATTTACTCATAACTTAGCAAGGACCAGCTTTCAGCAGCATTCGGGCTAAAAATCCGACCACGCTCCCCAATCGATTCTCTGTCCGAATCACTCAGAAGAAACCCTCTCCAGGAATATGCTATTGATTCAATTCTAGTAACGATTTAACCAAAATAATTGCAATTTGTCAAATAATTCAACGCAATTTCTGAACCATTGTTGCAATTACTACGTATCGGATTGCCCGAAGCATCTGGGCCTCGGACCCTTGCTGCATTCCCGACGGCGCGCGTGATGCCGGATGCACATGTCTTCCCTGCAAGAATTCTTCAATCAATGCATCGGCATGGCTCTCAAGTCTTCCGACCATCTCTTCCAGGATGCGCTTCGCGGCCGGGACTCCGATACCGATGGCCTCTCCCGCCGCTAACATCTTGTCCTTTGAGACCTCGTCAAAAACAGAAGCTCCCGGGATGGGTGGGTGCAATGGCTCCCTAGGCCAGATAGCCTGAGAATCCGCATAGAGCGGCGTTACGTACACGGAAGTGGAAAGAAGGTCATAGAAAGGCGCCAGCGCTATGCCATCGCCCGTGACTAGGAAGCTCAAGTTCTTCAGATGGGCATCTGAGTTTCCAACGAGAGTGTTGAAAACCAGCCAGCGATACAGCAGCAACCTGGTGCTGGCCTTGCTTCGGCACATATCGCTCAGCTCTCTCAAGGTCTCCACATTCGCATCGTTGTACTTGTTGCCCGAAGACAAGGAAAGCAGCTGGCACGCATCGAGGACGTGTTTACGCTGCCACTCCACTTCGTGCTCGGTCCGGAAGCGGTCGAAGCGATCAATGATGTAGACGGGCTCTGGCGCGTAGATCATGTGCACCTCTGGTACCGGGAGCCTCAGGCGTGCCGCCAGCTTCATCGTGAAGGCTTCGTTTACCACTGAATGGGGATAAGCCTCGGCCTGGGAATCGGGCTTCAGGATGTGCGACGAAGCGCTGCCAGGCAGCGGCTCGGCCAGATCCCCTGTTTCCTTGTCGAAGAACACGACCATCTTGTGCTGCGCCCCCGCCAGAGACATGCGCTTGGGCGCCTCGCTGCTCAGGGACGCACGCGGCAGGCGCTGGATGCGCTCAGACAGCTGGTCGAGGGCGAGTGGCTTGCTGCCCAGAGCCAAGGGTTGAGCTCCCGACACTCTAAGCACCAGTGAACCTGCTGACTCTTGCCCAAGGGCGGCTAAAAGGCCAAAGGCATCTGCCTTGGGCACGTTCATCTCCTTGGAGAGAAGCGCGCGCATCCCCTCCTCCGGCAGCAGGTTGTCGAAAAACCACTGCACCGGCCGCGTCGTTGAGCCGTCCAGGTGCTGCTGTTGAAGCCTCCCGATAGCTGGGGAGAGGTCAAAGGACTTAGGATTCTCCAGCCACTCCCTCCGGTAATCGAACCCCCAGATGTCCGAGACTTCTTTTAGGTCGCCGATCACTTGGTCATTGAGCACCACTTCCAATTGCCGCTGGTTCATCCGTCAGCCCTTCTTGAATTTAGGGATTGGAATCAATTTCTGGTGAACGTTCTTGTTGACAACCGGCGTCATAGGCGCAATGGAACGAGTCGATGCGGCGTTCGGGATCTTGTGGACGACGTCTAAATTCTGAAATACCTCCTCAGGGATATCTAGGTAGATCTTGATCCCCAGCTCATCCAGCACCCTCAAGATCCGCCCGATTTGCGCGGTGGGCTTCCCGCGCTCTACATCGCGGAGGAACACGTGGCCCACCCCCGCCGCGCTCGCTGCGTCGTCTTGTCGCAGGCCGAGGGCCTTCCTGACGGCAAGGACTGCCTCGCCGAGTTCCGCCGTTGTGTGAATAGGATATTGCATAGCCAATCGATGAGTTCGCATCGATTTTAGCCGCACGGCGCGCTAACCGGCAGGAAATCGAACCGATCCCATCGTTTTGGCCCACCCGTAGCCTAACCAGCCCAAAAAACGAATAGTTCGAATCGTTTATGGGCTACGGAGCGGTCTCTTCCTTCGGAATCGATGAGCTCGGTTAGATTGAGCGCCTAGGGGCCTAGGGGATAAGCAGCACGCACCCCTTGCTTGCAGCCGTGCCACCTCAAGGGATGTACCACCAGTAGGTGGCCAAGGCACAAACGTTGATCACCACGGCGCACCAGAACCATCCCTGGTAGGAGATCTTGCTGGTCTTGTGGCGCAGGAGCTGCTGGGCGAGCACGCCGCCAGGCCACCCTCCAGCAACATCCAAAAGCAACAAGCTGCGCTCCCCCAGGCGCCGACGCCGCCCCATAGCGGATCCCTTATCGATCGTATAGGCCACGAAAGACAGGATGCTGGCGCAGGCGTAGGCCTTGATCAAGATTCCAGGTAGAGCACCCGATCTCCAGCCCACCCACAGCGCCACCGCCAGCGCTGCAGCTGCCAGGTAGGAGAACAGTTTCAGGGTGATCGATGCGAATGGATTCATGTCTTGGTTTGCCATGTTCGGTTGGGGGTACCGCGCCGTGGAACGTCTGCGGCGTCAAAAAAAGGGGCGCAACTGGGAAGGGGCTGCGTCACCGCGACCTAGGGGCCAAAGAAGACCGAAGTGCGCCGGTGCGGCACGGCGCGCCCACGGCCACACGCGCAAAGGGTCGCTAAAAAAACAACCCAAAAATTCGATTTCAGAATGGCTGTCAAGTGCCCCCTAGACTAGTCCAGCGCCAGCAACCAGCCTCGATATCGAGACACCTCGCGAAGAGAAGGAACGGGCAGGCAGGGCTGGCGGAAGCAGCAGATTCGCGCGTACGGCGCCGAAGGCGTGGCTCCTGCCCAGCTCCTCCAACACCGTGCCAAGTGCCTGTATCTCGTCAAGCCGCTCCAGCCCGCCTGCCCTGGCTCCCGCATGCGTGAAGTAGTTGGACCAGGGGCCTCGCCAGGCCCTCAGGGTACTCACCAACGGCTGGAAGTGCGGGGCACACAAACCGCCAAGCCCGCCTACGGCAGCGGCCAGCGCATCTGCAGCGTCCGAGCCGTCGCGTATCCCAGCGTCCGTGTCGTAGATGCGGCGCACGCCTTCGGCCGCTTCCAGTGCATCGGACAGTGCCGGGAGACTCGCGCGCCACATCTCCAAAGCTGAAAGATGCTCCTCCGTCATATCGCGCAGTCGCTGCTCCAGGATCAGCCTGTCATCGAGCAGATGCTTGTTGCGCACTTGTCGAGTCACGTCGCAGCGCACAGCACGGCGAACGCCCTGTACCGCTCTATCAACCATGCCCAGCACATGGGGCTTGTCCAGAAATGGTACGGCGTCAGGCAGTACCAGGTCCACGGCGGCCAGGGCAGGGCCAGACGGGCCGAGAGAGACGAACCCCACCTTGTCCCGACCATAGATCTCGGCAAGGTAAGCAGCTAGCGCTGCAGCTTCCTCCTTGTCCACAAGACCGACCAGCGTTCCAAGCTCTGCATTTACGGCCGCCACACGACAAGCCTGGTGTACTTGCACGTTCACAAGTGCAAGGATCGTGGGGGGCAGAATCCGCATCGCGCTCTCAATTTCGCGAATGCAGTCCCCGAAGACCTGTCGCACAGTGGCCTCCGCAATTTGCAGATCTCGCGCGATGGCCACGAACGTGCGAATACGCCCTTGCTCTCCAATCCAGCGGCGAAGCCGCTTGGTCATATTGTGGTGTTCGCTAGTGTCGGGCAGGGGCTGCTGGAACAACTTGCCGCAGCCCGCCTTGTTCTTGCATCGCAGTCGGCGGGCCGTGGCCACGATCTCGACGCGCTTTCCTCTTCGCGGCATATCCAGAAGGGTCACGCTGCGCTGTCCCCAGGCGCCAACTTCGCGGGAGCGACAAAAGGGGCAGTCGTTGGTACCAGCCAGCACCTCTGCGTGAAGTCGAATCACCGTGTCGGACTCTTCGCAAAAAGACACCTTGTACATCGGAGAGATGCCAGGAACATCAGAGCAGGGGCGGAAACTCACTTCGACATCCTGACATTCATCGCACGTTCGCCCGCGCACATAGCGAGGCCTCGCATTTGGGTGGCCAGCGCAACCAGCGCCAGCAAGGTGAGAGCGCTCCTGTCGTCACACAGGGATTTGCCTACGGGCATTCCAAGCCGCACTTCAGTGCTTCAGGCCAGTGAGGTCGATGACAGGGCCTGCGAACTGCGAACCATCAGCCCGCGAGACCATTGCAGCCTTCGCATCGGCTAGGCTTTTCAGCACAAGCTGCCGGAATGCGATGGCGTTGGGCTGACTGGCTTTGAAGCGCGCGATCAATTCCTCGCGCGAGAAACCCATCATGCGTCCCGTGAGACTGGATGCCATCATGTCGGCCATGAGGCCATAGATGTCTGCACCCTCTAGGGCGGCCTCCCTTGCCACCTTGACGAGCCTAGACAGCTTGGCTGGGTCGATGTGGTACTCAGTACGACCGACACCTGTGGCAACGAAGACGTGCGTGAGGAAAGGTGCATAGGAGCCTACGTTCTCCGGCGTCATGCCGCTGGCAATGGCCAGGACCCCGGACCTACCCATTGAACGGATCTTCTCAATGTCTGGGGCGTGCCCCGTGGCGGCCCCGCTGGTGGTAGGAACAAAACCCGCCAAGCGTGCCTGATGAGCAGCCTCGACTGGATCCGGCTCTGGCTCCTGGTACTTGAACGCCACGCCGGCAAACAACGTCATCTGCGGATGCATCCGGGCAAAGTCTTGCAGCTGCTGCCCCATCTCATCCAAGCCGCGCGAGGTCACTCCCATCGCATCGGCCCACACCCAGCTCAACCCCAACTCCTGTGCGCGCTTGGCGGCATCTATCGCAGACATGGAAAGCAGATTCACCCCGACCGGGAAAAGCCGAGAAGCACGCTGAGCGGCGCCAGCCACTTCCAAAAGCTCTTCGTCCTTGCCGGCGTGGGAGATGAGCATGACACCATCGGCATCACATTCGATCGCTAGCTTCGCTTCCGCCAGGGTCGTTTCACGGTCACGGTGATGTATCACGGGAATGATCAAGGGCTTAAGCATGGTTGCCTTCTAGCGTCAGCGGCTGGTGGCTGGCGCTGGCCACTCGCAGCGCCAGCCGCAGGATCAACCACAAAACGCGATATCAAAACATTGTCTGCGTGAGTGCCTCAGGCTTGGAGGTGCCGGAATACGATGCGCGCACGATCTGGACTTCCTTCAGGGAACTCTACGGTCACTCGATCCCCAGCAACGATCGCTACCTCCCAACGACGCATCGCCTTATCTACGCCGCTGGAAATAAGCAGGCCGCTGTCCAGTCGGACTTCGAACCGCCCGCCCTCACCCACCGCTTCTACACGGCCTCTATGTGAAGTGATGTCATCACGCAAACTCATGGATTCCTCGATTTCGAAAAATGAACGGCCAGCCAGCGACAGCACGCCGAATCCCGACAGGTGCAGGCAAGATATCCAGGCCGGTGCCCTCCAGCTCAGTGTAGAACCTAAGACGAGCCATCTTGGGGCGAGTGGTAAGGGGGCTGTCACCTGCGCAAACGCAAGAGTGCGGCTTGAATACAACTCTCAGACCAGCGCCAGCTTCGCGAAACTGCGACCGTAAAAGCCCGATGAAAGAGCGGAGGAGTGTGGTCAAACGCATAGCCTGGGCGGTTCTAGAAAGCAGGGCGAGAAGCCGAGTCAGAGGCCTTCCTCGCACGGAATGATGAGCAGCCGCTCGACACCCTGCGGAGGCTGCGGCGCATCAGGCCTTTCGTGTGAGGGAACAAGCAAGCTCCCGCGAGATGTCTCCGTTTGAGTCATCGCCGCGATTGCCTCCGCGCGGTTGAGGTATTCCGAGGTAGAGCTACTCATGCCGATGCCGATCTCCGGCCTAGGGCAATCAGGCAGCTCGGAGTCAATCGGTGCCACATCGAGCCAACGCGCATACTGAGGAGCGGCCACACCCTCGTCTCGGCTGTGCGAGGAATAAGTCACAAGCCTCGCATGAACGGGGCAATAGCCCTGTGGTTGCTCGATGCCCAACATGGCGTCGATCAGGAGCCTTCCATTGGCGTCAATATGAGCTTCCGGATGCCAGATCCTGCAGAAGCGTGACGCATCCTTGTGCCACTTCTCGTACCAGTCTGCCATGAGGGCGCTGAGCGGCGGACGAGCGGCTTGGGATACCGATTTGATTGCCTGGGCCTTGATGTAAGGCGACTCTCCTGAAAACGCAGAGACATCTAGCTCGATGAGCTGCCAGTCACTGCGAATATCCCGCGCACGATTCCAGTAGTCTTGGAACCGCTCCTGGTCGGCGAACGATCTGGACATCAGTCGCTTGATATCCCGGATGTACCTGGCAGAAACGTCATCGTCTGGCGCCAGCGAAGCCAACAAGCGATAGGCGCGCCTGTTTGCAATGCACAGGTAGCCCATCTCGCCTGTGTTCTTGTGGCTCACCAGCGCGATGGGAAAAGCCAGAACCGGCAGCACTACCGATGTCTTGGACGTGTCCAGGGAGTCCCGCAGGGCAGCAAGGTAGTCGGCGGCCATCTGCCCAAACGTAGCTGTGTCCGGCGTCGAAAGGAAGGGGGCGACTGACTGCTCAAAACGCTCGCAGAGCCCCATGATTTCCTGCTTGCGCTCGAAGGAGCCGAAGTTCGAATCGCGTACCCACTCCTGCGCTCCTGGCCATTCGTGCTGCGTGGTCTCGGATGCTGCCTTGGACGGCAGCAGAGCCCACTTACGCGATACCTCGGTGAAGCGGGTCTTGGTGTGTGTCAGCGTGATCCGGTGCACCCACGCATGCGACATCAGGCGGTTGTCGCATTCCTCTTCCTGGGGTGCCGCGTACAGCACGTGCTTTGACGTGCCGGAAAGCACCAGGCGCAGCGGCGCGTATCCTTGGCGCTCCGCGAATTCTTGCACCCGAGCGACCAGATCCATGCCTTCGCGGGATAGCGAAAACATCTGGTCCAGCAGCCTCCGCCATTCGGCCGTCGTCTTCTGTTGGGGGTGCGGCAGCGGCTTGCCACGGTGTGCAGCCCGCCAGGCAATCACCGCCCGGTGGACCAAGGCAGGACGCTCATGCTCCAGGCCCACGCAGCCATCATTCAAGGCTTGCAGCAAAGCCTGACGGGCCGGTTCTTCGGCAGCGCGCTCGGCCTCCACAAGCTTTAGTGCGCGTTTGAAAAACCTGATGTACGAGAGGTGATTGACGCGCGTGTTCCGGTGATGGATATACCAGCGCAGATCCTCAGGCTCCACAGCATCAAGTACCAGATACGGCATTTCTTCGTGGTCCCAATAGTTGGGGCGAAATTTCGAAACGCGCACTTTCGCGTTGAACTGGCGATCACTGCGGAATGAGTCGATCTGAACATGGACATCCACGCAAACGTCGCAGCCGTCCTTGTAAGCCACAACGCAGTCCATGGGAGACAGCGCATTTGCCGTCATAGTGAAACCGCGTCCATGGTCCCGATAGGTGCGTTTCGTAATTCCCGAGGCGGTGTCGGGATTGATGAGGTCGCGCCACTGGCACAGAACGCGAGAGCCGGGGCGTAGATAGGCGTTCTTTGCGTCTATCCAGCTCTGATAGCTGGGACGCGCCACACCGCCGTCAAGCATGCTGCTGGCGTCGTCGTCGTGAAGGAACCGGCACCAGCGATCCTGGAAGCGCTGCGAAACGAAGGCCAGCGACTCGCCCTCATCATGGAAGTCGCCAAAGAGCTTGAGGCGATGATCGAGGCCTGCTGCCAGGATCAGAAATCGTTTGTAGTGCAGGGCATGCTTTTCGTGAGCGTTGAGTGCATCGGAGTAGGCAACGTCCTCGAAGCGAATCTTGGTGCCGTCGATCCCTCGAAAGAACATACTCTGGTCATCAGCCTTGGTCGGGAAGAGCCTTGCGCTTCCCAGATGCGACTCAACAGGCGAGAACACACGATGGATGTTTTGGCCGTTGCGCACCAGCATGAATACCTTCGCGTTCTCCTCGTTGCGCACGGTGTTCGTCCAGGTGTCGCCGTAGTCGATATGGCGTCGGGACACGCACATGACCAGCACACAGCGCTGCGTGGGGAAAATCTGCTCGATGAGGGCTGGATGCACCCGAAGCGCGTTGAAGAATCTCGCTTCTGAGTCAAAGTCGAACCGCTGGTCCAGGTCTTCAAACACGGCCAGCTCCTCGTCCATCAGCTTCTTGGCCTGGACGAATGTCAGCGGCTCGGAGCGGGGAGCGCCCGCGCCTTCGCAGATGGTTTGCACCACCACGTCTTCTCCAACATAGAGATTCAGGGAGCCAATACCATCGAGAAGTTCGCCGACATAGTTGCGAACCTCTTCCGTGTGGGCGAGCGCTGCATGGGCCTTTTCGTCAAAAAAGGGCGTGAGCTTGGCCAGCTCGGACGAGATCTCGCCCGCCTTGCCTTGGATCCAGCTGGCCTTGATGGTTGCGATCTGAAGTTCTTGCTGGGCGGCCGTTCGTAGAGCGCCAATCCTCTGGTCCGTGATGCCGGTTCCTAGGGCGTCGGAAAGCGTTCCCGTAGCAATAGCAACAATGCTCGGATCCACGGTCGGTTGCGACACAGGAACCGCTAGCTCATCAGAATGGGAAGCACGTTGTGGCTCGGCAGCGCAAGCCACGCATTCCTCACTATCCTCATCCTGATTTTGGTCCCGAGGCCTGGGGGTGTGGCCTAACGACTTCGCCCGAGCCTCACGAAGTCCCGCTTCCACGATGGCGTTCATCCGCCCCGGGTCGGCCTGGGCCTCCACCATCTCGGCCTGCAGCCGCGCCATGTTCGCTTGTATCTGCGCCACCTCTTTTGCACGCACAGCTTCGTGGTCTGGCTCGAATTCGAAAAGGCTAAGGAAATCCACGAGCAGAACTCGATGCTCTTTGAATCCGTGCCAGGCGTGCTGTGCCTGCCCCGTTTTGTTGCGCCAGCGCAGCGTGCGCCCGCTGCCAAATTGCAGCGGGTGAGGCCGCAGGATGATGGTGTGCGGCTTGTCGTCTACGAGTCGGACCGAGACGATGAGCAGGACGGTGCCTGCTGAAATTCCTTCTTGAGGAATTTCCTCTAGCGCGCGCCAGTATTGACCTGCTTGGAGAGATTGAAAGCGAGCGATGGTCTGAACCTCGGGTTCGCCATCTAACTGCTGCACCATGAGCGCTGAATTTTCTTGCATTTTTGCCACCGATGTTGGGCGAGCAGTCAGCTCGCAGTGACGAATTATGCAATTGTAATTTAATTAATAGTAATTGCAATCCAATTAAGGCAACAAAAATTGCAATTGCTGCTGGCACTGCGGTCCCGGGGTACGCGGTAGTTTGAGGCCCGCTGTCGAACCCAGCCGATCGCCAAGGTCGGGGGCGAGAGCACCAGCGGAGGCGAAGCCAAATGCTCCTTGCGCGGGATGGCAAGAGTGCAGAGATGGCAGTTGCTCCTTCTGCGTGGAGCACTGGATGTTCGGATTTGCCGTGGTTCAAGCGCAGCGGCCGTGATTTCACCCCTCCGAAGACTCGGAACGAGTTTTCAAGCGTGTCAGATGTTTGTTCGCATTTCTCACATGGCGCGCCTGAATGTCATCGTCAATGGCGAGGCCGTTTATGTCATGTCGAGCACACCCGTCAGCGATTTTGCGAAGATACCTTGGATCCTTGCAGTACCGCTCCAGATACAGGCTGATCTTGCGCTTTGAGAGACTGGACCCATTGGCCAAGGCCTCCTGATGAAGATCCTTGGTAATGCCTACCTTCAGGGGAAGATGTATCCCATGCCCGAACAAGTGCGGCCAGCGACTCTCCATCTCCTCGCTGACAGCTTCATAGTCGAAGGGCGCGCCGTGACTTGCCGCGAGTGCCGACGTCTGGCTGGAGGAATCTTCCATCATGCTGCTCCTGTGATTTGACTCGAATAATTCGAAAAATATTTAACACACAATTGCAATTATAATTGACAATGTGTTTCACAGCAACGATTCGCTTCCACGGCCGATCGGCGAAACCTTAATGAGGTACGTCGCCCAAGCATGCGGTGAGACCGGCTCTCTCGCAGCGACCCAACTTGTGGCGCCAATCGGTGAGCGCCGATCCTAGGCGTGCTTTTTCAACTTTGGAGCATCGCTGCCTCGACACAGGCTGCAGCTGGCTGGCTTTCATCCAAGCATTCGAGCCTCTTGGCCAAAAAATTGAGAAAGGCCCACCCATGAATGCCCATTCCTTCGCCCGCCAATGTCTGGCGCACAGATACACACTCATCACACGTTCCGAGTGTGGATGCGCCGCATCAATACTCCACAACGCCCAGGAATCCCCGGAGACTGCGACAAGGGTGATGATCGATGGGATGCGACAAGGACGCCGCGTCGAATGCCTTCCCGCACTGGTCGCCGCAGAGATCCCTTGGACCTGCTCCATTCACCGGCTTGGGGGTGCGCAAGAAAGCGCAGCGTGAAGCAACTGCGCAGTGGCCATCTACGCGCTCGCGTCTTGAGACGCTCAGAGGTCACTGGCGCCGACGAGGGAAACAGCACCGCCTCGGCGCATTCGCACGGCGCAAGGGCACTGTTGCTACACCGCAGTCCCAGCTATCGCACGCCAATAGTCGCAACAGCAAACAAAAACCCGGCAGTGCCATGAGCACGGTGCCGGGTTTCGCTAAGCAGTTGGCTTTTTAGGCTTCGATCAAGAACTGATCGCGGTCCTTTCCATTGATCCAGTTCGGGGGCTTGCCCCGGCCCGTCCAAGTCGCGCCAGTGGCGGGGTCGCGGTACTTGGGGACGCCGACGCTACCTGCCCCAGTCGAGGCGGCGCGACCACGGCGACCGGACGGGAAGATGTCTTGGGCGGTCAGGCCAAACTCGGCCACCAGGTCGCGAATTTCCTTAACCGCGCCGGACACTTCATTCTGGCGCGCGGCTGCGATCTGGGCTTCCAGCGCTTGGCGCTGTTGCAGCAGTTCCTTGTAGCTCATGCTCATGCTGTATTTCTCCTGACATCAAATCGGTTAGTAACCGTTGAATTATCACGCAAAAAATCAATCCGTGGGCGATGTATTTGCAAATTTCCTTATCGCCTCAATTGCAATTTCTTGCAAACCATCCTTGCCCAATCGCATCCGAGCCAAGGCAAACCCGATGCCCACACTTTCTCACCCTCGCGAGCTGTGAGACTGAGTGGTCACATCCCGTGTCGCCGCCTGCAATCAGCATCCCTGCAACACGCGTAGCCTGTAATCGCCAAGAAGTCTTGATGGACCGCCAGCACCAAAGCGGTGCACAAACGACGGGGGCATCGTACCCCCGCCGTGAATCCGGCTGCTACTGTATCAACGCAAATTGGATCGCGAAGCCGTGCAGCAACTACTGCCAATTCTTGCCAATCAGTATTTAGTGGCAAATTGCGTAGCAAGAGATTGATTTCTCTTGAAATGCGGGAGGAATGCCTCGGCTAGCGCTGGGTTGTCCCAGTTCACTGTCACGTACTCGCTGTTGCGGGTCTCTGCCGACACCGTGTAGTTGAAGCTGCCGGTCTGCACATGTTTGCTATCCGACAAGATCAGCTTGTCATGGTGGATTGCAAACGCCGACACCACGCGTACATCAGCGCCAGCGGTGCTCAAGGCGCTCAAGGCGGCGCGAGCCCGTCCATCCGACTCCCGAGACAGATTGTGGTTCTCATCCACCACCAGCGCGACAGATACACCTCGCTTTCTCGCGCGGAGCAGGGCTTGGGTGACGCGGGCCGAGGTGAATGCATATGCCAGCACCTTGATATCAACTTGGGCGGCATCGATCACCCGTACAACAAGGCCTTCTGCGCCCCCCTTCGGGCTGAACGCTATTTCGACAGTCCCCGCAGAAGGGACCCTGACCGGGGAGTCTACGATCGAGCGAGCCACCCGCCCTACAGCACTGCGCAGATCTGCACCGTCGAAGCCCGCAGCCAATGTGACGAACGCGGTCGCGGTAATCGCGAGCGCAGCTTTGGAGACAATTCGATAATTGATCATAGAATTGGAATTAATTGATGCAATTATCTTAACTCAAATAATTGATGATACAATTACACAAAGACACTTTTTATTGGAGATCACATGCATCGCTTCCTCCTCCCCGCCATCGTCGCAGTCGCCCTGGCTGGTTGCGGCACAAAGGCAAGTCAGTCGGATTTGGCTCAGATCTACATTGGTTCGCCCCAAGTGACCGAGTGGCACGAAGGCGTACTAGTGCAGGCCGTTGAGTCGAAGACCACATCCGACGTTGTTGACCTTGCTGGTCAGGCGCTGCCGACGCATGGCGTTTTGGGCGGTGTGGGTGCTGTAATCAATGCAGCATCGCTTGTTAGCTCCGGTGCTGTGTACAGCTACCAATTTCACCTCAAGAAGCCTGATGGGAACGTCGCAGTGCTTCCCCCCATCGAATACACGAAGAAAATGAATTTCATCGTGGGCGACACGTACAGGGTCTTCTATGCAGACAGCCTCAAGATCAAGTGGCCTGCTAACCTGACAAAGTACCCCGAGCTGACGGCCCGTACGGCGGCACGAGAAATCAAAACCGGCGCGCCTACACAGCCCTGATCGCGTAGCGGCTCTCAGCTAGAGATCGGCTGCGACACTGCGAGGGAGCAAACTTTGCGAGCCTAGCCCTGCTAGGGTAGCTGGATTCTGCACCTCCGGTCGTGACCGTGTCGATAGGCGCAAGCGCAGCGCGGTGCGCCATGCACATCGACACCGATGAAGGATGGCCTAGAGAAAAGGAATGCAATATGGCAATGGACACGTTGAGTGACGCGCGCAGACGGTGGTGGCAGGAAGCTCTTCAAGTGATGAGTTTTGCTGTCCCAGCACTGATTGTCGCGACGGCGCTTATGGCATGGCTGATCGGCCCATTGGGACACTTTCTGCTTGAGGCTTATACCGGTGAATATGACATCCATGCATGGCAAGTCACATTCATCGGGCTTCCATTTTGGATGCGCGCATTGTGCTTCCTTCCTTTTGGAATTGTGCTCTTGGCAATAGCCGTTGTTTGCTGCAACGGCTCCTACCCATCAGAAGAGTCTGTCGAGCGTAGCAACGAAATGCGCAGAGCGTATGGTGAACGAGAGTGAGCGAGAGGGGAGAAGACATCACCATGAAGAACCAGGCAAAGGCAATTTCTATCGGTGCACTTCTAATATGGGGTGCATGGACAATGCTTCCCGTCATAATGGCCGCACTCGCAGCAGTCGTGGCTATTGTGCACTACGGCATCCAGGCATTCGCGCTCCCGACTTGGGCCTTGGCGTGCGGGGCAGCGGCTAGTATTTTAGCCGTCCTGCTGACGCTTCTCCTGCGAGAAGGGCCTAGAGAGCGCCTGATGAAAATATTTTTTGTTGCAGCCAAAATCGTAGGTCTGTTGCTTCTGACAGCCGGGGCAATGGCGATTGCCATTACTAGCTTGCCAGCGCTTCCGGACCAGGGACCCTCACGTCTCGCAGAAATGGATGCAAACCTGACCACTACGGCATTTGGCTTGATAGAGGCATTTGCATGGATCGCGGTTGTCGCTCTTCCAATGGTCCTCTGTATCATTACGCTATATCGTCTTCGGTGTGAGCTTCAATCAAAGTAGTGGGGGTCGAAGCTTTATGCGAACAGTAGATCATTTACGCTGGGGGAAAAACGTTTTAAAACGCGTATTTGAAGTGTTTGTGGTGTGGCCATCCATTGCCTTGGGAAGCGCATTATTTATTGCCGGTTTGGCTGGCGGCACGCCCATCCGTGATGCCGTTTCAAGCGCATTCCAATGGGGCGATGAGGCGTTTCGGTCCGCGCCGCCTGGCACGGTACTTGTGGCTAGTGTGCAAGAAGCTGTCGTGTTCGATGGCAACGTGGTTCCCCCTACTCGTCTCGCGTCACAGTTCAAGCCCGTCTCAATTCAACAGGCGATCGATGAGGCGACGAACACTCTGACGGCCATCTATTGGGCGTGCACACTGACCTGCGCAGGCCTCAATCTTTTGGTACTCGGCCCTCGCCGCTTCATCGGGCTTCCTCACATGGTCGCCTCGGCAGAAATGAGCGCAGGCTCTTGAAGGAAGATCATGCCGATAGCCAAGCGTCCCTGTGCAAACTGCCCATTCCGATGTGATGGTGCCGGCATTGAGCTGCACACCGGACGGATTGAGAGCATAGTATCCGACCTGCTGTCCGACGACAGTAAAACATTTGTTTGTCACAAAACCTTGGACAAGGACCGTATGACCTGCGCAGGAGCAGTAGGCCTAATGTTCAAGCTGGGCCGTTTGCCAGTGATTGCGCGCATCGGCTTGGCCCTTGATGTCATCTCCCAGGCGGACATTGAGGCCAGCGCCGGAATGGTGATAGAGCCCAGCGATTTGGCTCTACCATCGACCGACTGCACAAGCTGAAAACCAGCCAAGCCTGGACGGAGCGCTGTGCAGCTTTTCTTGATCGCTCAGATGCAGTTCGCAACACGGTTCATCGTCCCCGTAAAACATCGGCCTGCAGCCCGAGGGCCTCTACATGTGGCGTCTTTGGATGCAGTCTCTCCGCTCGGCGTCGGCCACGAGCATGCATTTCAGGAACAGAGCGGGTCTTCAGCCAAAGCTGTTGACGACCAAGGAAACTAGATATGACGAGTGCTTTTAATAAAATCAAGCCGGTTGATACGGGCGCTACGTCCGTCGAGAAGGTGGCGATGTCCCAGAGCGCGCAAAAGCTACTGGCTGAGGCAGGTTATGAGCCGAAAGCTGATTGGGTCTACATTGAAGACTTGGTCCAAAAATATCTTCATAGACACAAAGGGAAAGATGCTTTGCTAGAACACGTCAAATCACTTCTAGCTGATTCAGTTCGCCCTGTGACACGGTCTGAATTCGTCCGCCTAACAGCCGAGCTCGACAAAAGAGAGGCCGAGCAAGAGAAAAATCAGGCCCGCGCGGATCAACTATCCGACATCCTCACAAAGGCGGGGGTCACAGAGGTGGCTTTGGGACACGAGGCCTTGGCAATACGAATATATGAACTTGAACGCGCGGTGGAGGCATATGCGCAAAAGTTGAAGATTGCAGAAAGTTCGGCGCCGCGAGGCCCTGCCAGTGGGGCCATGCCATTTCTCGCTGGCGTAATGATCGGCGGTCTTTTATTCTAATTTAACCGATGTCAAAGTGCTGTTAGCATGCGTTAGCAGAGACCTTCCTCAATGAAATATTGCGGACGGCCATGACTAGAAATGATTATTTTTACAATGACAAAGTACCGCCGTGTTCAGCTGATTCACGGATGCGTGGTCCTAGCTGTATTCGCCAGCTCCTGCACACTGAGTTGGCTGATCTGGACGCAGCCGCCCGATGACCGGATTGAAACAATGCAAACGATGTTTTATCCAATATATCGCTGGCTCGTTCCCCTGTGGGCATTTGCAGTGTGCGCGCATGTAGCCTTAGATCCTCTAACTATTCGGCTGATGCGCCTTCTTAAACGGCAGCCAAGATAGGCAATAATTTTGCGAAGGGGTGGAATATGAGCGGGTGTATTCTGATGCGCCAGCTTGATTTGCAGGTGCTGGGCCAGGCGCCGGTGTGAGTGTTTAGCAAGCCATCGATGGCCACGCGCACTCAGCGTGCCTTGCGTATAGCGCGTGGCTACCATATAATCGCGTCCGTGATTTCATTCTGTCTAAGGGTCTAGATCAAGAAGCTTGTGCGGTTGCCGCCGCAGGTGCTTCGCCGAAGGGCTGACGGTTGCCGCCGTTCAGCCCTTTTCTTTTCAGGCAGCGTTGCTGAGGGGAGCGCACCTGCGCTCGGCGCTGGAAGCCAGGCACGTCCTGTGCAGTCAACCCGGAGCTGCGGCCGCCATCGGCCAGCTTCAGCTGGCCCAATATCGCGCCATTCGCGCGCATAAGACCACCTTGGACTACGACCTCATCTAGCGCCAGCACATCTGCGTGCCGAGGCCTGCTTTGGCCTACTTCCCTAGTCCCTGTTCCGATATGTCCAGTTGCCAAGCCAATGATCTGGCACTGCAGCGCACACGGCCAGGGCCCCAGTCAAGCGCGACCCGTGCGCACTCACCAAAACTTCGCCCAAGCCACCAGCGCGAGTCTCCTCCAGCAACATCGGCACTTGATGCACAGGGTGCACCCATCGCCTCCGCACACCACGTGGCCATCCCTGCGCGCAACGCCAGAAGGTCCGGTCAGCCAGGCTCAGACGAAGCCGCATCTGCTGCGCTGAGCCGCGTGCAGCACGCTTGCCAGTAGAGCATCGAGCGAGCCTCATCCCCACCATGGGCGGTGTAACTCTTCCGCACCGCTCGGCGTACCCTGCCTCGGGATGGCTCTGGCGTTGGCCTCGCCGCTCCCTTTACCCACCAGAACGAAGCGCGGCCCGCGCTGCCGCCGTCTACCAGCTGCAGCTACCTTGCGGCGACCAGCGCCACCATCAAGTGTTCAGCTACTGGCTCGACCTGAGTATGCTCAACCTCACCCGGGCCCACCACTTCAAAGTCGTCAGCAGGGTCTACAGAATCAGCAGCGGCGGCTCGCCCAGCTGACCGAGCGGTCGTCACAGGAGATTGCGCCACGCTCCGAAACAGTGGCGCTGCTGGCGAGCCGAGTCCGGATCTCAGCGCATCGGGTGTCGTGGCCAGGTAGCGCCAGCTCCCCGGCCGCGCACTTCAGCGTGCACCAGCGAGACGCTCCGCCCAGACGGACCCTCAAAAATCGTGCCGGCGCATGCCTCGCGCCCCCTGGAAAATTCAAGATGGGGCTGGCGCCCGCACCTACTAAGGGCCACCAGCTGCTATCGCCTGAACGTCCGCCGCGCCGACGCACCAGCCGCAGGTCGGTGGGAGCGACGTGGAGCAAACGGGTCATGCGGGCATAGGTTGTTCGCATTCGGGAACAGGCGGGCAAACTGGTGACAATCTGCGCCCGTCAATCGTCATCAATGAGACCGTTGGGTCTTCGATGTAAAGCGAACTGAAGTCGCACACAAAATTGCGCCCCTCGATAAGAAAAGGCTGCTTTTCCTCTTCAGGGATCACACACCAAGCGAGCGGCGCCGCGTGCGGGCCATGCTCCAGCACCTTGATGTAGTCATCGCCATAACTTCGCCAGGGAGAGCGGCGAAAATCCCAAGCGCCAAATCGATGCCAAGCGATCATCCTGCGGCCGAGCAGCTTGGTGGTGTCCCAGTGATGTCGATGCAGCACCTTGCCACCCACAAACATCACTTCCAGCCCTGCTTCCATCACAAAGCCGTCACGCGTAGGCACCTCCTTGGGCGGACGCATAGGAGCGAAGGTTCGTCTCTCCAATGCAACCGACATGAACGCGGAATACGCCTGCTGATCCCATCCGCGTGCCAGCTGCGCGGGGAAGCGAGGGTCCAGCACCCATTCCTGCAGATCAACATCCCAGTAACCTGCAGGAAAAAAGAGGAGCTGATCATCTGTCAGCTCGGGAAATTGGGATGGACCTTGTCTCTTCACATCACTAGACAACATCCACCAATCACCGCCCCTGATATGCGAAGGCCCAAAGTAGACCCGCGTGATGCGATAAGTGCCTCTCGGACTCCAGGGACGCCCGCCTACCATGACGTGAAGAAACAGCGGGTGATTCCGAGGAAAAGGTGAAGAGCCCCGAGTCATGCGGCCTTGCCTGTAAGCACTACCCTAGCGCTGTGGCACATCTGGGCCAGCATCGAGACCACCACCCCGGGCTTCGCCATAAGCGCCACCCGAATAGCAATCGGGTTGCACTTCCCAGCGCTTGTGTCTACGCATCGCGCCCATCAGCGCCTCATGCAGCCCGTCACTCCTGGGCAATCCCTCCGGGTACTCATAGCCCTGCGTCATCTGTTTCGACACACGATCCAACGCAACCGTCAAGATATTCGCCGCCCTGTGCCACTTGCCCCACCGCTCGAACGGATCACGACCCGGATCAGGCGCGTTCTCATCCGTCTGCGCCGCCTCAGTCATCACGTCCTCGATCGCTTCGTCCAAGAACTGAGGGAATGCAAAGCTGTCATGGCCCAGCTCTACGCCCCCATCACGCAACCCATGGAGATAGCTTACGAGGGCAATCATTGCCCGTTCTGCCTTCAATTGCATCGCATTCCTTCTATGGCGCAAACGGCGCCCTGCAGTTTCAACCTCGAAGCCGGCACTGCTGCAGCTGTGCGACCCAACCCTCCTGGGATCGTCTGATCCAATCCAGGAGCATGTATGCATGCCGTGTACGCTCCTGGGCCAAAAGTTGCACCAGGATCAGACTCATCGTTTGGCATCGGCGCTGGCTGGTGCGGTGTCCAGGCCCTCCGATACCGCGACGGCTTTGTTCGCCCGCTCCTTGAGCAGCCGCTTGACGTCGCCCCAGATTCCATCGGGGATACGACGCTCACCAGACAACCACTGGCGCACCCTGCGCGCGTCCGACAGACCAAGAGCGCCTGCCAGGGCCGTCTGCCACTGATGGCCAAAAAGCGCCTCACCAGCTTCGCGCAGGCCATGTATGTCCCTTTTGATGGGCCATGGCGGCGTGTGGTACCAGCCTAGCCAGAAAGGCCCTTGCTCCTCAAGCCGAACGGAGTCGGGCAACGATGCCGGCAAGCGGTCAACCAACGACCGCAGGCGTTCGTCATACGCGTCCCGCCGCTCATCAAGTGCTGTGCGTGCCTCGGGTGATTGAAGCATCATGCCAAGCCCCACACTCGGCCGCGATAGCAACATGGTGAGGACGTTGGGGGGTACTCCGCGCTCATTGGCTGCGTACACGACTCGGGCTATTTGACCCAGTACGTACATGTCGCTCAGCTTGTCTGCAGTCTCAACTCTCACATGGTCTCCAATGCTGCCGTAGCCTGTGCGCAATCCAGGGCACGCGCAGCACTGCCAAGCGCAGCGTATGCGGCGCTCATTGCGCGCCAAACGTCGCCCATTGTGCGCGGCGGCAGCCCCACAGTGGCGAGGCCTCCGCGCGCATCCCCACCCATGTGGCGGTGCGCTGCCACATAGACAGCCTCCGCGCCGTACGTGTTAATTGCGTGGACGATCTGCATCTTAGGCAATCAGCTTTGCGGCATGAGCTTCCGCTTCAACGCGCGTGGGGAAAGTGCAGCCAGCGTCGCCCATAAACCATTCGTAGTACTGGCTGTGCTTGCGACCAACTGTTTTGTTGCGCAAGAAGCCGATGTAGACACTGTGCACCTCGTAGGTGCCGCCCTTGTAGTCGGAGGCTCGGTGGACGCCGAGCAGTACGGCGGCTTGCGGGTTGGAGGCGCAGTGGCCCATGAGCTCAACGGGCTGAAGGTCGGCGGCATTGGTCTGGAGGAGTACCTGCATGAAGTTGCCCTTTCTTGGCATTTCGCCAGCCCGGTTGGCCCTGCTATGTACCTAATAATAGGTACAACATGAAAAACATGCAACCATCGACTCGACGCAAGGCTCGGCTTCGCCCCACAACGCTCGCGTAGGGTTTCCGTGGCTCACTTAGCCAACCTTGTGCAAGACCCGAATAGAAAAAGCACAACACGCGGCTGCGAGCCCTGCCGTGGCCACACCCCTCCGCGCAGCGGAGCGCCCCGTACGGCCAGGGCTTCCCCAGAGAGACTTCGTACCTGGTCATGATGTGCATCGCGCGGAGGAGTCAGGAACAATGCGCAGCGCCAGCACGACACGCCCGATCGCATTGCCATGGCCGCTGCCTACCCAGGCCACAGTAGCTCCTCCCTAGACTGCCCAGTGGTAGAAAATGAGGCAACCCTCGGTCAGTTGCAGCAGTCCTAATGCCGCACACAAATGCATCGATCCGCATCGGGCAACCCAGGGATCTCCTCCAGCGAGTGGGCAGCCATCCACGTGCCGCAACCAGTGCTTGCCTGGGGCGATCCCCCACGCCCTGGCCAGCGGCCGGGTACATCTATAGGTTCAGCGAATCAAAAACCATTGGCGCCGCGGCTACCCGGCCGGATGAAGCTATCAGACTCCTATTCGCGCCAGCGCAAGCCTGGCCGTGCCCACGGTCATCCAGGCTAGCGCTGGCCGCGTGTCGGCCAGCTCAACGACGGGAGCACGTCACGTCCCTCTCTGCCCATAAAAGCAAAAAAACCCGCCACCTCATCGACAGCGGGCTTATAGATAGCGCGATAAAGCAGCCTAATTGAGCCACTCTTGATGCTCTTGATCCAGCGTCACAGGCCCATGAGACACCGACGCAGTACCGGAAATACCGCAGTCCCTTCGCGGACAAAGAGCGACGAAGAGCGAACCTTTAAGGCCCATTTGCACCATTGGTATCCCGTGGATTGGGCAGCGGCCCTCCGATAGCCTCAACAATCGGTCAGTCCTGCTTTGCTTAACCATAATCGGATCACACTCCCTTAAGCTAGAAATCCTGACTGATGAATAGGGTCCTCTGGGTGACCACCACAGACACGGCACCAAAATACTCCGTCGGATGATTGCTCCATGGGGTCTACTGGATGTCCAATCATCACTCGATCCTCGTCATAGTGAAGCGGGTTCAATGGCTCAAGCGGGGTTACGAGGTCTATGTTTCTCATCGCAGCGCTGCCCCTCGACACTTTTAAGGCTCCTCAGACATTCTGAAACGCATGGTGCACCTTCTTCGTACTACTTCTTTGCGTAGATAGCCCAAGCGATTGCGAACAGCCCGGAGGCAATAAACCCTCCCGCACCGGCCAGAGGATTATTCGTCAAGAACTGTGCGGTTCCAGCAAACCAAGACAGCAAAGCAAATATACAAAATACTATGTTCATACCCATATGTCCTATCTGTTTTGCTCCGAACTTGCTGCATCGAACGGAGACCTAACCTCTGACACCAACGCGGCACCTCGGACAAGGATAAATGCTATCCCACGGCAACACCGCCTCGGTGTGTCGCGAGGCCCTTATCAATTAGGTATTGTACTATCATTTCGCACTCTGGATACAGCCATCCGCCGTCCGGGCCAGCTCGCATACTTATTTGAAAAGCGACATACTCACGGATAGCTGCAAGACACTTCCGTCCATCTACTGGCGTGCACAAGCTATAGATTTCAGAAAGGTCAATCTCCGCGCTAATGACAACTCGTACCTTCATCAAGATATTCTTGCCCCCACATTTGCTGTAATTCCTGAATTTCTGGCGCCGCATATACAACCATCCAGGCTGATCTTCTTAGGCCCACGATCACATATCCAGCAACACTGGCGCAATCGACTTTCCCTTGAGGGAGTTGCTTCTCACCAACGAGAAGCAGAATTAAGCTATAGGCTTAGCGCATGGCGACCAATTCCAACAGTAGGACCTAGACTTCTGCCTGCATACACCATTCCTGCATACCCATTGCTCCTGCGCGCTCTTTGTTTCGTCAAATCGGTAAGCAAGTTCATCACCAATTTGGATAACGTTACCAGGCCAATCGGTGATATCCGTCACCCATATGTGCGTAGAAGTGCGCACGGTGCAATTTAATGAATACTTTCCTGAATTACAACCCTTCACCTCCAACACCCTGCCCAAAGGTCTTAACGTTGACACAATCGGACCATTTGGCATCTCGATCCAGTATAAAAAAGTTGCCACAACAACAAATGCCACCGCGTAAACAGTAAATTCTTTAATTCTGCGGGTTATCAACATATAGTCTCCATTGGGACGCAGGCGCCCGCCGTGCTTTCCCGATCTGTTTGTCTATGAAAATCTCTCTTCACCGCGAAGCATCGACCATGGCCGAATAATGCGCGGCAACCAGCGAACAATCATCCATGGCGCGCAACTCATCTTCCGTACTTGCAACATGCTCAGCCAAGTACGAGCATTGAGCGCTCTCGATTACCTCATCCCGCTCCGCAGTGGTCAGGCCTAACTCAGGCAACCCGCTGCAATACCAGTGTGCCACGCGACTAAAAATGTCCGATGCCGTCATTTCTCCCTCCAATCGCTCATTCCACGATTTTCCAACCCATTTCTCGGCACAACTCTATTGCCTGTACCTTCGTGGGCTTCGCCTCCATCCAGAATTCAGGATCATCAAAGACCCGCACAGCCCATACAGGATCACCGGTCTCGAACGAGCGCTCGATGAACACTGAAAGCTCGTCTTGGAGAGCGTATTGGAGCGCTGCCTTATAGCTGACGGGGGAATCGACCTTGAACTGTTTGGCCCACTCTGTCTGTTCAAGCGCTGCAACGGTTGTGGACGTGCGGGGCACAACGGATGGATTTCCCGTCTCTGATCGAAGGCAAGCTAGCTTGGCTCGGCCGGCATCCGTGATATTCCAGATCACACCCACAGACGTTGCTTCTAGGAGCCCAGCCCTAACGAGCGTGGCCAATACTCCAGGACTATGTCTACGACGCTCGGGGAGTTGAAAGATCTTGTCCTTATCTGCCTCATGCAACGCCGCGAGCTGTTTAACGGTCAGCCTCATTGAATGTTTACCTCGTGAAGTTGGTTAAATCCAGGGGTCTCTGCGTACCTCAGCCCGTGGTGGCTGGAGCGCTCAACCCCCTCTTCTATTCCTTAAGGCGACTGTGCAACCCTGCAGCGAGGCCCTTTGCAAATTCAAAGCACCTCTGCCAAGCCATTTAATCCATAACGGGTTCTATATATAGGCGATCAAAGTCGAAGGAGTGCCTCCCGAGCAACTGTAAACGGCTTCTACCTCAATTCTAACTGCAGTCATTTACGGCTGCTTCGAAATCGCTCGATTGCGGCCAATGCTAAGGATAGCAACGCGACACTCAGGCACGCTACCGCAGTCCAGGAGTTTCCCCGATCCATCGCCATACCAGATAAAACCGTAAAAAGCCCAAATACTGACAATTCCACTATTTCTCTCCTTGGGTTCATGTGAGCCTAGCTAGTGCAAGCTAGCATGCGGATTTTACTGCACGATGAACAGCGCGCTCCAAGTCTTCGACGAGACGACAATGGGATCGATTGCGTTTCATGGATGCATTTCTTTATCTCAGATGGCCGAGATTATTGCTACAAAGCAGCCCCCTATACCTATCAGGACAGGCCAAAATTGTTTTTTTGCACGGAATAGAAACATCCCAGCCAGAAGTAGGCACCACGCTGAAATCATAAGGAAAACATCAAAGACGGTACCCTCATCGAGGGATATTTGGTACCGCAGGAAGATGGTTCCTATCGCTATGGCAACCAACCGAATGGCTTTCTCTGAGATAGACGCGTCACTCCAATTCATTTCCTGCTTCCATTTTAGGCCAGACAGTGCCCGGTTTTCATATTGGTCCGATTTCCTTTTTTTTGAGCAAAAAGGCAAGCCCGTCATAGCAGAAGGGAGCGCAGAGAATCATTCCAAGCCAAGCCAAAGCGAAAAAAGCAGGGCCTGCTCCTTGGACAAAAAGGAAAATGTAGGAGAACGCAATTGCCGTAGCCCCAACACAAGCGAGCTTCACCTTATTGTCAGTAGACGTAAAGTCACGTACGGATTTTTTCACTGCTTTGATTTCCTTGGTCATCAGATCTCAGAACTCTCGACCCATTGGGTTCCTAGCAACGCTTCCCCGGGTTCAACAGTGGGCAGAACGACTTCGTCGAGAGCATTTAGCGTCCAGCCTCCTGGGGAAGCTGGAGGGTCGCCAGCTCATGGACGCCAGGCACTGTGAAAAAACGAAGCGTGCAGTGCTCGTGTCCACTAAGCAAAGCCGGCTCGTCATCGCTTACGGGTCTGGCGACGATCATGGTTTTTCTTTAGATGAAACTGACTTCGCATGCCTGGCTGATGAGGTAGCCGAGACCCGCGATTTTGTGTTCGTGTTTGGGCTCGAACGAGCGCAGATGAGCCATCACCACGCGGTTCAGGAGTGCCGGCGCATCCGCATCGTCGAAGCCTTCACGAAACACGATGTCCCCTTGCGGTAATGGCTGGCCAGAAAACAAGTGGTCCAGCAACTTCGTGTAGTCGTTTCCGCGCTTGAACTCACTTGGCACCACGTCGAAAGGCGGCAGGAGCTTGGTGGTTCCAAAGGCAACTTCAAGTTCCGTGATCGTATCCAACGACTCACGCTTCAGATTGAATTTACGCACGGTTTGTCCTAACTTCACTTGCTTCTCGTAGCAGCTGTGTAATTCGAGTTTCGTGGCTGCGTAGCTTGTCTGCATCGACACGCAACCTAGCCAAGGCTCCAGGAATATCTCCATTGTCAAGATCGCGGCTAGCCAAGACCACTGCCGTGTACACACGCAGCTCCGGACGCTGAAGCTCTCGCCTCAGAATGTGCAACTCGTCGGGGTCGAGAAGGGCCAAGTTCCGTTCCTTTCACGCCGCCGCCAAGAACTGCCTGGCTCGGTCGTACTTCATCCGCAAACGCTGCGCTACTGCCTCTGGCAGAGCCGCAAGACGCTCGGGATCACTGTTGTCGTCCAAGTCGGCCAGCTTCACCACAAGTGCCGCCGGACTGCGTTTCACACCGCCCAGGTAATCCTCATAGCGCTGCCCCTTGCGCTTCGTAAGTATCACCACCAGCTCAACCGCATCTGACGGCAAGCCAAGCCACAGCAGTTGCTCGGCGCTCACCTTGCCGTCTTCGATTGCGTCATGAAGCAGTGAGGCGATCTGCTGGGTGAGGTCGCCTCCCGCCGCTTGGACGCGAAGAAATACCCTCGACAGGTGCTCGATGTAGGGGCGCCCCGACTTGTCCACCTGGCCCGTGTGCAAACGGCAAGCTAGTTGGTACACCTCAATCAAATCCATGCGTCTAATTCCATAGTGTTAGCCGAGCAGCACGGTCGCGCCAGGCATTTCAATAAAGTCTTCGAGCCAGTGGTTCTCCTGGATGTGAGCCAGCGCAGCGTCTAAGGTCTTGAAAGACTGCACGCCGGCTTTATGGCCAAGGTGCAGACGGTCAACTTGCGCTGCGCCGGTCTTGAGCGAATAGCGCAGCTCGACGGCAAATTCACTGCTCTCGTGGTGCTGGACGCCAAAGCGGACATACCCTTTCTTGGGCTTAATGAACGGAGCAAAGTGGAGCACCGCCGCCTTGCTGCGCTGGACCGCGCCGAGCTCTCCGCGATTCAGGCGAACATGCAGCACCGTCTGATTGGTATCCGCCCACTTCATGCCCCATCCAAGGCCGCAGGCTCCCGCCAGTGCTTCGCCGGCATAGTGGAAGGCCATACTGCCTCCCGACTCCAACAGCGCGGCCACATCTGGCTTGGCGCCCCACAGGCGCAGCCGCTCGTGGTCGTAGGCCTCCTGCAGTGTGGCTACGACATCGGCGGCACGGTCGGCGCGGCGCTCAGCCTTCTTTAGCTCCGACTTCACCTCGGTCGCCTTTGCGCGGGCCTGGGCGATCTTGGAGGCCAGCTGTGCAAGTTGTGGTGAGGCGTCGATCGAGGGTGGCATTTTGATTTCCTTCACTTGTTCAAATCGGCCTGTTCGCGGGCCTGTTGGTTCAGATCCTCGACTGCAGCGTCTGGCAAAAGGATTCGCAGATCGGTTTAACCGAGCACCACCTAGTCATCAGCGATCTCACTGCAGCCAGCCTCGTCAAGCAGCTTCTGCGCCGCCTTGGTGAGCTTTTTTGCCATCCTTTTTCCTCTGATGTTCAAGCTGTTCGGCCGATGCGCGACTGCATCTCCGGGGACAGGCCGAGACCGGGTAAAGACGAGGCCCACCAGCAGGCGGCTGGTAACCAGCGTCGCCCGCCGCCTCGATCTTGCGTAGACACTCGGGGCCGACATGGACCACTTGGTCATCTCTTGTGTCAGCCAAGAACGGGGTCGGCCGACGGATCACGCGATCGCATGCGAAACAACGGTACGAAGCCAAGATCGTCTTTCCTTCACCTTGTTGACGGGCCCACGGCGCGCATGACTTGCTTGCTGACGCGATATTGCGTACCGCTCTTCGTCGTCAGCACATGGGTGTAGGTGAATCCACCGCTGTAAAACGAGGTTGGCATCGCCACCACTGATCCACCTGCACTGAGGGCCCGCTGAACTTGATCAACGCCTGCCGATTTCAACTCGTGGTGCATGTCTGCTCTCCTTCGTCTTCAGTTCATTGGCTTGATGCGAAGCACACTCGCCAGCGTAATGGCCATGCTTGCCATGGCGGTCTTGTTATGGCCTTCGCCATAGGCATACGCGGCCAGCAGAATGCCGCCGACGAATGCAACTGTCAGTAGAGGCCTCAGGTTCATTTTTCCGTTCAGTTTGTGGCGTCCTGCGATGACAGCGTCAAGGTGCTCGGTTCGATCACCATCGCGGCACTGGCCACAATGTCGTCCTCAGTAATGACGCCATAGGCCAAGCCCAGTCGCGCTATTACCGGCAAGCGTCCCAGCTTGGACATGAGGGCAACGGCTCCTGCGCAAGTCATGCGCTCTTTCTCCAGCGTCTTGTGGCACACGAAGGTCTGCTGGTCGTCAGCCAGCAGATGGGACACGATGCCCTCCAACCGACCAGGGTTCAGCTCGATGCCCGCACCGTCGCAACGGAAAGGGCAGTTGGCACAGGGCCGTTTGGTGATGGGCACGTTCTTGGAATCCCTTCAGTTTGCAAAGCGTCGCTCAGCCAGAGCCGCATTTGCCTGTTGAACAAGCTGGGCCAGCACTCCAGCACCTATCTCGCCAGCCGAAGCGTGAAGCCCAGCAACTCGCTCGGCCAGCTTAACCAATTCGGCTTGGGCATTGATCCAATTCAACGCCGCTTCAGCGTCATCTTGCAGAGGCTCTCCCTGTTCGTCTTCCCAAGGCCCACTCGTCGCGGTGCCTCTCCGATCAGCAACCTCTTTCAAGAGTTTCAGGATTCGAGGCGGGAACGCTTCAGTCGTTTTTTTCATACTAGGCATAGCTTTGTCCCTCGATAGGTTTTGCCGCTTGTAGTGCAAGCAGATCCCGCCCAACGTCGGTCAGACGATCGTCTTCGATTGCCCCCCAGCCGATCAGCGTTGCGCGGCATGTCATCAGACCGTTGGCGTCGCTGATCCGCGCCGCGACAAGCTTGCGGCCATCACGCACCGCCTCTAAGACTTGACGGTGACCACTGTTCATTCGAGCACGCATCTGGCGGATGGTGGGCGCAGTCATGGCTTTCTCGAACTAAGTCTTCATCCAACGCTTGGCGTGGGCCAGGCAGGCTTTGCACGTGACCTTGGGCTGAAAAAGTGTGCCGTCGCCATCAAGGCCTTGCGCCACAGTGGATGACCAGCGCTTGCCGTTCGTGCCGCTGGCCGTGGTGCACAGGAGGTCGCCGGCTCGGCGCTTCAAACGGCCCACCTCCAGGTCCTCAAGCAGGTAGACATGTTCCACGGTTGCTTTGCTTCGGCCATCGCCCCAGGAGGTCTCAGAGAGGCCGGAAAGCACATCCTTGATCCCCACATCCCAGCGCACCGGCAGCTCCATCCGCGCATTAAAGGCTTCGGCCTCAGCGCGGAGCGAGTTGAGCTTTCGCCGTCTATCCTCGGCCTTCGCCGCCTGGGCATCACGCCAAGCTTGCGCCTCGCGCTCTATCTCGTCACATGTGGCGCAGACAAAGTAGCCCAAGCCGTTGAGCCACACATTGACGGCCGTGCCGGCATCCAGGGTAGCGTTGCACAACCGAAGTCTGACACCCGCGACGGTCAGGCTCCCATCTACTGCGACCTCAGCCGCGTGCTGGCCATACCGCACCGTGTTGAACCATATAGGGTCCAACATGCTGGGGCCTGCGACAGGGTATGTTTGCATTGTGTGCTTCCGCTTCAAGTCCGAGTGCCCAGCAGTGACAGCTCACCGCGATGGACACGCCCCAGGGTGATGGCGGCGCAATGATCGACCACCGCATCAATCAAGACTTGCGAGTCGCCTGAGTACAAGTGCTTGAACTGATCCCAAAGCGCCTTGCGCTCTGCTTCCGACTGCACGTTGATGCCAGCCAGGGATTCAGCCTGACCGATGGAACCGCCTGCCCACCCGCCTAAACGGCGAAGGGTTTCGGAGGGGCGAGTTTTCGTCTTTGCCATGGTCGCACCTGCCTTTTAGGCCATCGCGTCGTTCAGCGAGGATTCGATATCGTCAAAGGCTGTCAAAGCGTCATCCAGCGAAGAAGCCGCAGCCTCGCTTGCTTGACCCCGTTCGGATGCCTTCAGACCTTCAGGCATGTTGTCATAGGCATCCTGTTCCTCTCCATGCAGCGCATCAACGCGGCTCCGCAAATCAGCGAGCTCGTTGAGCACTTCTTCTATCTCTTTGCGGCGCTGTGCGTTCATGGCGTTCCTGGCTCTGTTGAATGCCTCCATTATTAGGGTACTTGTACCCTTCGTCAAGATGTTTTATGGTGCTGCTTGAAGTTCTTTTCGGCATGAGCCAGAAGCTCCTCCTTCAGAGCCCTGAACTTTGGGGAGTCAGCACGAACCAGGAATGCCTTGAAGGTGTTGATTGAGTATGCAGCGGACCCAAGTCCCAAGTTGAAAACAGCAAGTGCTGCAGGTTGGCTGAGGCCACTTGCCTCCACTAATTCGCGCAGGCGATCATTGTTTGTTTAACGGGGTTCATGTACCCATAGTGCCAAAGCTATTGGGCGTCGGCAAACATGGCTCACAGAGTCGGGGAATCAGCGGCAGCTGCAGCTGCCGCTGGTCGAGCCCGCCAACCTAAGAAAGCGCGCGTGCAGGTGGCACCAGGTCGCCGGCAGCACGTCCACGATGATTTGCAGGCGGTGGTCATGAAGCTGGCCAAGCATAGGCCCCGGGCGGCCCAGGACCTGGTCCTTGACACGGGCACCAGCAGCTGCAGCTGGTCGATGCAGCCTACCTGGGCCAGCGCGCGTCCGCTGCCCGCAGACCAGTGGCCGAGGTGAATTCGCACAGGCCTGGCGGAAGCGTCCGCAGCGCCACGGAGACGGTGCGGCCCACGTCTGCGGCGTTGAGCGCAGGATACAGGCGCTTCAACACCGTCATCAGCTCGTGCCATTCCTGGCCACCTGGCCACGGTACCGCGCCTTCGTGGATGCAGGCCGGGGCTCCCAGGTAGACGCCCGGCAGCCTCTGGCGCGAGCTCCAGTTGAATTGGTCCGCCGTGGGATCCAACACCTGACCGTCGACAAGCTGCAGGAAGATGTGCTCGCACTCGCCGAGATCCGAGACCACGAGCTGAGTTGGAATGCCCTGAGCATGAAACGCAGCGTGCAGTGGGGCAGACAGCGCCACGCACATCCGTTCGCTGGAATCGCCTTGCAGGACTACTTCGCGGAAATCGCGGGCGTAGGTCAACAGGTTGGTCATAGCGGCGGGCCGAGGTCGTGACCTATCTGGCGCGGCGGATCAAAGCACCAATCGTGAGCCCAAGAACTAGCGGAATGAAGCTCAACAGCGGCGAGAAGGCGTGAAGCCGAAACAAGCCCTCACCTGTCTGTCGGGTCAATTTCGCGGACATGCCAAAGGCATTCCAAACAACAACATTGGCGTCACGGTCAGCCGACACAAATGTGAGATACAACAGCATTCCTGTGAAAACCAACGCAAGAGAAGAGCTTCCAAGGCGGCTGCTAAAACCTGTTCTGGGCGTGACCGCTCCCGCACCAAAAACCAATGCACTATAGGCGAACAGCAAACCAAGAATCACCGAAAAAAAGAGTACATTGCTTTCCTTCCACTTGTTGAAATCACTTTCCTCGCGGCCTGCTCGTCATCCAATGCCCTTATCTGCGCTGCGTCCAATTCCACCATTGTCACTATTCCACGATCACGAAATGCGATTTCCGTCCCGCAAGGTGTTCTGGGTCCAGCAGTGCATCGCGTGTCCATAGAACCCAGTCGTGGAAATCTTTGTGATAGTTGTGCCCAGGGGAAAACGACGAATCTTCTAGCCTATTTACGCCCTCAACCCAAGGATGTTTACACACAAAATGAACACACGTGAGCCACGAAAAATTGAGAGTTATTGGCTCACCATTTTTCGCTCTCCACAGGCGACGCGGGTCTCTAACCTCCGTGTGCCAGCCTAGAACTTCTTCAGCAATGCGTGCATTGATGGCAGCGATCTCAGCATGCTTGTTCAGCGCTAGAAGTTGCTGCGCCTCGGCAAGAAGTGCTTCGAGAAGATTGGAGCGGTACTCGCTGTCTTGTATGGTCAATTGCATAGGGCTGGTCAGATGGGTTGATCTGCGGTCGATGTAGCACCCTTTGGCAGAGCGCGGAAGTCACCGCTCTTGTTGGTATCCGCCGCCGTGCATGTCTTGTAGTGACTTGCTAGCGAGGTAACGTCCTCGCCTAGCCAGACGGCTTCCAGGTGTCGCGTCATCACTTCTTCGAAGTCATTCTCAGACAGATCAACCAATGCAGGTGAAGCGCCAATTAAGCCTGCAACTATGGCTCGCTTCACATCATCCTTTAATGATCGGAACAGAGTCAGAAGCGTATGCTCGTGTGTGTTGCGGAAGGCGCCAATAGCCCGATGCTTCTCACCTTTACCGAAAAAATGCCAGTCGGTACTCAACAACAATTAATTGGGCCGCTTCGATATCACCTGTTCATCAAGCGCACCATGTTTTAGGTTCCTCATCGCTGTGCTGTCCTTGACTTCATTGGTGGGAATTAGGACAGACAACAGAATCTCTGGACGCTTCCTGCAGACGACCCCAAACGTTTGACTGAATGGCAGCTGAGACAAGAAATAATAGGGTTGATATGCTGAGAAATATCCAACTCCACATACCCCAGCCCCTAACTGACCCGTGCCAGAGTGCCCAGGTCAGCGTCGCCCCTGCAGCAGCGGACGCAGTAGCCAGTGACGATGGGTCTCCTGGCCAGTTTTTTTTCCACCACAGCCAAATATTCATTGAATCTCTTTCCTTCACTTTGAAAGGTGACTCGTTTAGCGCAAAAAGTCGCCCTTGGAGTCGACGGTCATGGTGATGACTTTTTCATCCAGCCACTCGGGCGTCAGAAAGAAAGCGCGCCCGCTTAGCAATGAATATGCCCAGCTGCTCGGCATTCTCACGGACGATAGATACTCCCTGCATGGCGGCTTTCCTTTCTGCGACCTCTACTCACATGCGGCGCTTTGGCACGATCCTGCGGAATGACCACCAGGGTAGAGTTCCATGCGTGTCAGCATATGCATCACCCACTAGATCCCACGCCGTCCAGATAAGCCACAGACCGATTCCGAGTATCAAAAGAGAGAACAATGGAAGTTTTGCCAACAAAACTGAACCCGCGATACAAAGCAACCCGCCAATTAGAGTGACGAAGCTAATAAACCATTGGAGCCGCCGCAGAAGGGTTAGGTTGCGGCGCGATTTCTCTATTTTTCGTTTGTTAGCCTCATAGCTTCTAGGACATGCAATTGGGTTACTAGCATCATCATAGGTATTTGGCATACCTTCAAACGCAAGATCGGAAGCGATTTCACCTTCGTCAAAGCTGCGCGTGGACCCTACTACAAAGTCTCGACCCCGGCGCACCTGTACCAGCCCAGACTTCACACGCAGATCAGTCCAAGAGTCACCGACCAGTCTTTTCTTGTAGCCATTTCTTTCCTTTAACAACTCACGGGCGCAACGCCGACATCAGCTGATCATGCAGGTCTTGCCTGGCGGCTGCTTCCTGTTCGCCAGCACAGTTGCTGCAAAGCCCATCTTTGACACTTTCGCCGTTGTAGTCACAGGAGCAGCACTGATAGCAGCGCCAGAACTAAAAGCCATCGAGGGCAAAGCCTTCTGTGTTCGAACGCTTCTCGCGCCCGGTGAGATAGGCAGCACGCAGATCAGGATCATCAGCGAGCAACGGGGGGACTTCCGCATCGGTGGCTGCCGACACGGCACCGTCTGCGAATGCCTTCATCCCGCTTCCCACGCTGTAACCAGACAGGATAGGTCACCCACAAGGTAGGCAACGTGAGCTTGGGCCATCAGGCACCGCGCTTCTAGTCCTCGCATCGGCTTTCCTTGATTAGACCACCCCGACCAGCAACTCTTTGGGAGACGCATGCCGCAGGCCATTAATAGTTTTTTCTGAGTCCGTACCAAGTTCTTCGTGCAACGCGATCTTCGCGGGTGCAACAAATGCCGTAGCAACGAACTGCAAGATGTGCGCACCCTGCAAGCGAATTTCCCCTTGAGGAGTTTCGATAATCACATCACCCGTCTCGACATCAGAGTCGTAATGGAACAGGATGCCCTCGGCAACTTCTAGCGTTCGCATGGTTTCCTTTCAGTTGGCAGGTACGCCGTTGGGGTGCCTCTGGCGAACGCTTTCAGCCCAAAACTGGATGGCCTCGTTGATCTCGACTTCACGGCCGGGAAAGGTCAGCAGAAGGCGGTCCTTCAGTATCTGGACGCTCTGGCACTGGAACTGCCGCGCAGCGTTGACTGCGGCCCGAAGCATCTCGTACCCGCCATCGGTCAGTTCGTTCATCTCGGCAGGATTCCTTTCTAACGGCTCGTGGCCGCACTTGTCAGCCAAGCTTGTGCCTGTGCCTCGATTTGATCTGAGATTGCCCGCGTCTCTGCGTGCAGCTCGGGCGCGATGTAGCCCGACATCAAAAACTGCTCCAGCACCATCCGCAGGCCTCGGGAAGCACTGCCACATGCCACGGAGTGGTAAACCGAGTTCGGCATTTCATCAAGGCGATGCCACGGATAGCCAGAATGTGACCTCCAGCCGTCCGGGTTCTTTGGGTGCCACTCATCCAGGCAGCTCTCGACATGAGCGAGCCAGCCGACAGTCCACCCGCGCGCGGCGTCCCACACGGGTATGAGGCGAGCCTCAACACGAGGGTGTCCCCACTTGCACAAACTGTTTCCTCGCCACTCGGTAGAGTCGGTGTGCAAAGGTGCTGCCGATTGCTCGGTCAGCGTCTCAGGAAACAAATCCAGGCTCATATCTTGCGGTTCTCCTTGATCACGTGGCCAGGCCGTAGGCGGCAGCGAAGGTGCTCTGATTGGAGTGACACGCGACGCGGCGCAAGCCCGTGGCCAGCGTGATTTGCCCGCTGTCCGCGCACTCTTCAACGGGAACCCACCGACGACCTTCCTCAGCGGGAGGGATGCTTGCTCTGATGGTGGCGCCCACATTGTTCATCGCATGCATGGCCAGGTAGACGGCTTCGGCTTGCGGTTGCGTGAGAACCACGGTCATGACGGGCTTCCTAGCGCTGTTTGATGCCTCCATTATTGGGGTACTTGTACCCTATGTCAAGATGTTTTGATGTGCTGCTTGAAATTCTTTTCAGCATGAGCAAGAAGCTCATCCTTTAGAGCCCTGAACTTTGGGGAGTCGGCACGAACCAGGAATGCCTTGAAGGTGTTGATTGAGTACGCAGCGGGCCCAAGCCCAAGGTTGAAAACAGCAAGTGCTGCAGGTTGGCTGAGGCCGCTTGCCTCCACTAATTCGCGCAGGCGGTCGTTGTTTGTTTTAGCGGGGTTCATGTACCCATTGTGCCAAAGCTATACGGCGTCGGCAAACATGGGGCACAGAGTCTCTTTGCTCACATCGATTTACCATTGTGGGCATCTTGGTGTATGGATGCGTCACATCGGCCACGGTCGGTCGAGAAATCTCTGTAGTTGGCACTCCGCAGTGATGACCCAACATGAGAACGGGGATATTTGCTCCGGGCGGCCGAGAACTTGGTCCTCGATCCGTGCACCGCAGCTGCTCCAGCTGGACGATGCCGCGCCCGTGAGGCTGCCCAGGCCTCGGCCGTCGCCCGACGCCAGCTGCTCCACCACGCCACACCAGGTCGCCAGTAGCAGCTGTGGCACGAGTTGCAGGCGGTGGAGATGAGGCTGGACAAGGTTAGCCCCCCGGGCGGCCCAGGACCCAGTCTTTGGTCCGGGCACCAGCAGCTGCTGCAGGTGGTCGATGCCGCCTACCTGGACCGGCGCCGCTCCGCAGCACGCAAGGGCTCCCGAAGGTTTTGAGACTGCCCTACGGTTGTTGAAAGCGTGACCGCTTTGCACCAAGGCCTACGCACCATCCTTGCGGGCAGTGAGTTCCTAGCCTAAAGGAGGCAGGAAACCAAGAAACGCTGCCACTGCCACCGAAATTCCTACTGTCAGCGTTGCCAAGTTCACGGCAGTTGTCCAAAGCTGAAGGCGTTTAGCTGTTGCTCCGCTTTGAGAAGCTTTTCCTGAGTCATCTGATTTCCGATCAGTGGGGGATGTGCACAACGAAGACCGCTTGGCCTGTTCCTTCCAGCAGACCATTGACTGTGGCCGCATGCATCTTTGCCGTGGAGTCATCCAGCTTGCCACTCACCACCACCGGCTGGCCTTCGATCACGCGCTGCTTGAGCACATCAGCCATTTCGACGACTTCACGCTCATCCTTCGGAATCACATTCTTCATATCATGTTTCCTAGGAGTTGCGGATTGGCTGGCTAATAGTGCAAAACAGATCGCGCATAGAACCAAACACAGGCATAAAAAGTATTCCTACCAAGAAGTAGAACAACTCCATTCCCGGCTTTTGCGCGACGGTCATGCAGCCCACCATCATTAGTAAAAGAGCCGCGTGAACCAGTACCTGTTTTTTGAAGTTGCTCATGTGTTTTCCCATCAGAAAATCTGCTGCCATTCCATGGCTCGGTACTGGGTACCATCAAGGCCTTCAAGGGGCCATGCCCTCCAGTCGAATACCTGCTGCACCCATCCAAACGACGCGAGCTTTCACCATCATAGCGATGAGTGCACGGGCATCCTCATCCCAGGCATGCGCAACGCCCTCTCGCGCATCAAATGACACGCATCCAGGCACCGCTACAGGCTCTCAGACAGACCTGCAAGCGTCATCAAGCAGCTTGGCGAATTTCACGCTTTCCTTCATCAGGCTTTGGTGATTTTGCGGCGAACAGCAGTCACATGACCGCCGCGACTTTGACCTTGCACGCGTGCCAGTTCTGCAAGCAGCAGCACTAGCATCTCGGCATCAGTGCAGCTGAAGCGATCCGTCATCCTAGCTTCGTCCAGCAGCTGCGCATCAGCGATTTGCACCCGTCGAAAAGCGTTCCTGGCTGCGACCCGGGCAATGCGGCGCAAGTTGTGCCCAGTTGGTGCTGCCATGCTGCTCACGGTTCTGTTTTCCCTTGCTTCAGGCGACTTCACGTTTACCGAAATTCTTCTCATAAAGCTCAATATTGCCTGCTAACCAATCCTTAGCTTCAACCTCAGTTATGAACTTAAATCTCTGTTCTACTTGAGGGCCGTATGGAACTTGTATGTTGTGCTCAAACCACTGCCCTGTGTTGGTTTGGCACAGGTGCGAAATTCGCAAGGGCCCAACTGCTGCAATCTCACTCTCGCATCGAGCGACGACCTTGGCGTTTGCCCCAATCAACCTCTTCCCGTCAATCACAACATCAACTCTTTCGAGCGAGCTGTCCGCGCGAAAGGCATCTTCCGCATCAATCAAACCTTCGATGATATATACGCCGGAAATCAAAATGCAGCCAACCCAGAACATAAGAAACAAGGTCAACCCGCTAAAGGCGTCTTTCTCACCTGGTGATCCACCTCGCATTTCCATCATTTTATCGCTCAGAGAATTCATCAGCGGATGAGCCAAGACTGCTATAAGCAAAACAAAGCCAACAGCTGCACACATTAATCGAACGACGCTCCATGAAGCTTTAGTCACTGATTTTTCCTTGATCGTTAAGCCCGAGTCGCGGGCACAACGAAAAGGCCTCCCTCGTGATCCATGTTCGGCAGCGCGCCAGAAAGCGCGTCCGCGACTTCGAAGAGATGCATTAAGACAAACATGGCCACGGCAAGAAAGGTCGCTACTACTGGCCTGTACATCGCCGCGCGCTTCAAGGACTTCCGTTTGGCGTTAAACATTGAAGCATCTTCACTCATTGCAGTGATGGGAAGAATTCACGTATGTCCGCAATAACGGGATAGGCTGTGGTCTGCGCAATGAGACGATTGACCGCGAGCGCCTCACCTATGGACACCATCGGAAGTTTCACAGCCAACATGCGCTCGGTTGCACACCAGTAACTGTCGGAATCAAATGAGGCATGCCCACGACAGGTCAGTGGCCTGTCGTCATAAATGCTGCACTTATGGTCCTTGAGAAAAGGGCACGGGAGGCCCGCAAACTTCTCGTCAGAATTGTTTGTACTGAACCCTAAAGGCCGTGCTGCTATCCCCGTGGCTTTCGCAATACGCTCAGCCTCAACATTCGTGAGCTCAACTTTCATGTGGCAGCAGGAATCGCAACCTTCCTTGCACGCAACGTACGGCTGGCGCACAGCAGCGTATTCATCAACCAACGTATATAGTTTGCCGAGCTTTGCACGCGGCGAAGCATTCATGATGGCAATTTGCTTAGTTCGCTCGGTCGCTTCCACAATGAATGCCGTAGGAAGAGCCTTAATGTGTGAGGCTCGCTGAAGCTCCATGAACTTTTCTGAGGCCTCCAAACGAGCGGTATCAATCGTAGGCTTATCTGTCATATCAGAGTTCCCCTTGCGGACAGTTCTTCTACTTTCGTTCATTTGGAAAGGTGACTTGGCACGTTGCTGTACAAGGCATCAGGCCAGTCCGCCTCGCCGATCACATGTGCGTTGTCAACAATCAGCCCCGGTTCCACATGGCCACGCACCATGTGCGCGCGCAGGCTACCTAGGACACCATCCGCAATGACGTGATCCTCGATGGCGGGCCACCAAAGAGGTGGCTCGACACGCTGCCATAGCAGTTCCTTCATTTCAGCTGCGATCGCCTCTCCGCTGTCCACGCTCAACAGGAGCGCACGGGTCACCTCCTTGACGTCTCCCTCATGCACTACAAATGCAGTCGAGGCATCTGGGTTCTTGACCTGCAGGGCAACGCACGCTTGGTCGATATGTACAGCGCCCAGTTTTCGGTGAAAGGCTATGCCAACGCTATCTACTTTCATGTCTTTCCTTCAACTTTCCTCTTGGGTCGCTAGACGGAGCCAGTCATAGGCACAATAACTGTTGTGGACCATTCGCGCTGTTGCGAGTCGAACGTCAATTCCAACGGGCGGCCCGAACGGTCCACAAATCCAATCTTCTTCCCAACGGATAGTCCCAGTGCCTTTCGACGAATTAGTGAGTAGAAGGCCATACGTTTAGCCAAACGTCCTATATTTTTCATGCTCTATCCGTTTAACTGAATAAGTGCGACGACCAGGCCGGACGCGCTCACTAAGAACGAAAGCAAGCAAGACGGGGCCGCATTCCTCGCTTGTTCGAATCCAATGATGAAGCTGACCATCGAAGCGACCACGCCAATTGCGCGATTGAGTTCCGCAGGAGCTGGGCCAACTCCTGCGAACAGAACGGCCGCACTCAAGGTAAAGACAACCCATGCGCTGAGATTCTTCTCCATGATCCTTTCCGGTGGTCAGTCTTGTAGACGCTCTACAACGCCAATTTCATCGTGAGCTTGAACGAGCAGGCAAACAGCCTCTTCTAGGGTCGCTAGCGCCTTGGAATACCGACGTTCCTTTAGCAATGGATTTTCGAGCAATAGGTCCTTGATCCCATTCGCGTGCGCCTTGAGACCGTCCATCACTGCAGTCTGTGCGTTGAATTCTTCAAAAGCCATGGTGTCACTTTCCTTGATCGCTAAACTGACTCGCCTTGACCTGCACGCCAGCTTTTGCATGCGTCATAGCTGCCGGAATATCTAACCCTGAAAATCCCGGCAGTTTACTTGCAATTGTAGTTGGGTTCGATGCTTACTGCTTCCATGATCCGCTCCGGTTGCCCTTATTCGGCAGGATTGCGGGGCGTGCGAACCTCGGCACCTGTCAGCTTGACCCCTTCAGGGCCAAAGGAAAAACTAAGGACTCCACCGCGCACACGCACATCGTTCGGGCCGATGCCGATGGGGTTGGTCTTCAGCATGTCTACCATCTCTGCTTGTGTGATTTTTTGACCAATTTTGCCTTTGATTTCATCTGGCGTCATGGGCTTTCCTATCTTTCAAATCGTTATTGAAACCGGGCCACCAAAGCCCTCGGGATCGTTAACCACGGGGGATAGAGCGTGGCCTTCGGAAGCACCTACATAGTAGGCAACGGACTCAGCAGACCACGCCGGGTATGGGTTCTTCACATGCTTGATGCCGTCAATGCGAACGCGCGGGCATGCCAGAACACCTTGCTTGTATGCATCGATGCGTGGCTCGCGCCCTGCTCAAAGGCCTTGTTGAAAACCGCTTGTGCCGTCACTTTTCAAGTCATGGCGCCCCCCCTGAATCAGCAGCGTCTTGGGCATTGATCGCTTTTTGAAACGGCCATGCCGATGCAATCACGAAACCTAATCCCACTAACATGGCTTCGCCATAAGATAACGGTAAAAATCTTGTCAATAATGCTACCGCGATGAGTGCTGATGTATTAAGAACGGCACAAACAAAACCCCATTTCATAGCTGTACGCGTCATATTTCGTCTTTTCTCGTATTCAATTTGCCATCTCACGGCCAGCCTGGTTGACCCGCAGCGCTTCGCGGCCCGCATCATCAATTTAGATATCACGGGAGAAGCAGAACCCGACCAAAGGATCGCCGGGCAGATCAAACGGCTCTTCTTCCGTGTAGAACACCAGCCCCAGCTTCTCCAGCCTGCGGTAGGTGGTATGACCTGGCGTAACGGTTCCAAAAACAGGGTCTTTATCGTTGGTTTCTGGCACACGCCACTCTATCAGTGACCCGCCTCCCTCAGCCAGCAGTCGCAGGGCAGTCATCTCGTTCTCGGACAGCGATCTCACGAGCTGCTTTCCTTGCTCAGTTCTTTTTTGATTCGACTGGCTTCAAGACGTAGTTCTTGACCGAGCCATCGGAGTTTTTGACATCGAAACCGCGAGCCATCATTTCTACGGTTGCTGCTGATGCTGAGCGCGAAGCCTCATATCGGCCAGCGAACTCACCTTGCTTGTAGCCTTTCGTGTAGCCTACGTACCCGCCAACAGTAAGGCCCGCAAAGCCTGCTACAAGGGCTACAAAGAACGCAAACACTACAGCGACGTTCTTTCCGACTTTCTTAGACTCAGGCATACCTCTCCTGTTTAAAGCTGCACTGGCAAGACTCTGGCCTTGCCGCTGGAGCCTGGGCCAACCCCAGACGGGGCCAGCGGCTTTCCTTCAATTCAAACTGGTCACGCGCTCAGGGTCTGTGCCCCATGCGCGGACGCACAACCAAACTTGCAAGCGCCCATCGGAGCCACCTTCACCCCGCAGCAAGTCAACACCGAAAGGCTTGATGATTGCGTACACGCCGGGGGCAACATCTAAGCAGTCTCCAACCTCAACTTTCGCAGTCACTGCCCCTATCTGGTCAAGCAGTCTTTTGCGATCCCAGGCGGCAGGTGCTGCGGGCCGGAAAGGCAAGCCGCGCAAGTGATCCAGTGCAGCCTGCACATCAGTCTCAGAGATAACCAGATCGGCCTTTTTACTTCCAAACATCGCTGCTTTCCTTCCATCCGGAATCAGTGCCCAGCAGGAGCAGCTCCCTTGAGCGATGACCACAGCATGACCGCTCCGAACAGTAAGACGATCGGCGAGAGCGCGCCGACCATCAGCCAGTAGCTAAGGATGCTGCTGCTAGCGTCTAAAGGAGCGGCTACCAGGTACGTCCAGCGCCAACCGAGATCAACAACAAGCACTCGAGCAAGAAAGCCCGACAAAGCCATGATCACGACGGCCGCAGTGCCAACCCAAATTCTCGATCGCATATTTCACTCTCTCCTTTTATGTTCAAACTGTTCGGCCGATGCGCGACTGCTTCTCCGGGGCCAGCGCTAAGACCGGGTAAAGACGCGGCCCACCAGTAGGTGGCTGGTAGCCCGCGTCGCCCGCCGCTTCGACCTTGCGATCGCATGCTAAACAACGGTACGAAGCCACAAGCATTCTTCCTCGATCAGGTGGCAGCCAGCTTTTCCGCTTTTTCGGCAGCGTTAATAAGGCCCCTCGCTGCGGCCGACACACCACGAGCGGCATCACCAAGGCCCAGCTCGTGCAGCTTGGACGCGTATCCGCCGTCTCCGTCGAGGTTGGCCCCCAGCAGCTGCTCGGCCTGGCGATACCATCGCAACCAATCTTGCTCCGCTTGGTTGCCAACCAAGAGTTGCTGTTCGACCACGGCAAATTCCATGTGCCCGGTGTCCATGGCTTGTCTTTTTCCTTCCAATCAAATCTCAGAACTGCCGACCCACTGGGCGCCCAAAAACGCGTCCCAGGGTTCAGCCTTGGGGACGACGATTGCGTCGAGTGCATCGTGTGTCCAGCCTGCCTTGGGAGGCTGATGGGCCGCCAACTCATGGTCGCCAGCCCCTGTGACAAAGCGAAAAACGCAGTGCTCGTGGCCATTCAGCAAATCCGACTCATCTTCCCTTTCCGGGCGCGCAACGATCATGGCTTACCTTTAAAAATTCACGGGAGCAACGCTGACATCAGCTGATCATGCAGGTCTTGCGCGGCGGCAGCTTCCTGCTCGGAAGCACAGTTGGTACAAAGTCCATCTCTGACACTTTCGCCGTTGTAGTCACAGGAGCTGCACTGGTAGCAACGCCAGTACCAACAGCCATCGCGGGCAAAGCCTTCTGTGTTCGAACGCTTCTCGCGACCATTGAGGTAAGCCGCACGCAGACCAGGATCATCAGCGAGCAGCGGGGGGACTTCCGCATCGGTTGCTTCCGACACGGCGCCGTCTGCGAATGCCATCATCTCCGCTTCCCATGCTGTAACCAGGCAGGATTGGTCACCCACAAGGTGGGCAATGTCTGCTTGCGCCATCAGGCACCGCGCTGCTAGTCCTCGCATCTGGTTTCCTTCTTCACTTCCCCCGGCGTAGGGTCGGGCGTACTTCATAAATTGTGTGGTGGCGGCGGGTCTTTGATACGCGCTTCGCACCAGCAACGAATAGTGCACCGGCAATCAAGGCCAGAAAGCCTCCAGACATGTACTGTCCAACACCCCCGTAGAAAATCGTGAAGAGCAGAGCAATCGAGGAGACGATGATCAAAATCATCCCAACGTCCAGCAGAGCGTTTGCCAGACGTGGATGCTTCATCTCCGGGTCTTTGAGTGCTGGGTTCAGCTTCATTGTTTTCCTATTTGTGGCCTGGTTTAGTGCCCAAGCGCTTGAATGCAGACAGAAACACATAAACGGTTCCTGCAAAGCCAGCAATGAGTAAGGCTATGCGAGCGGGCGGAGCCCAACTGTAATCGAATAAGAAGTGGTAAGCGACCACATTCAGCAAGAGCAGCAACGAAATCACGAAGACCATAGCCGCTGCAAAATCGCGGCTCTCTTTGCTTTTTTTAGCCTTTCGCGCAAGAGCAACTTCTGGAGTCATAGGCATGGGTTTGCTTTCCTATTCCTCATCGGAAATTTCTTCACGGGCCCGAGCTGCAATCTGAGCAGCTTGGACTAATCCACTTCTGATTTCAGTTCCAAGCGCGTAAAGCCCTCCAAAAATGCACGCACTAAGGAACATTGAACCAGTAAATGTCATTTCTTACACCTTCTCTAAGTCTCACTGGGAAGCCCTGACGCATTCTTCTGCATGCTTTACTTGATCTTCCATGAAAATTGGCGTGTCACTTTGGATAAGGCGCTTTCCGTCTTTCTTTATCCGTGATCTTGCATTTCAGCTAGCGACGACTCCAGCGTCTCAGCCGCATCAGCGTGCAAACTAGCCGTGGACTGATCCAGTTCGATACCAGATGGCATTCGGCCGACTCAGCGGCATCCTTCAGAACATTGACCGCAAGACGCAAAGCGTCAGCAACTGTGAGGGCTGGCATTCAGCTTTCCTTTCAGTTGTTGGGTGCCAGTCGTTGCGCAAGGCGCAGCGTGCGGGAAAAGTCGCGGTAACGCGCCACACGGATAGGCAACTGGCGATGGTCCTCCTTGCGGTACACCCCAGTCCAGCCCCCGACCTCGTTTGTGCTGCCCACGATGATCGAACCAGCAGGCAGATCACAGATTTGCCCTTTCAGCTGCTCGAAGCCCTGAGCCAAAGCTTGCGCAGCTTGGTCTGCATCAAGCTCTATCAGCGAGTTGGCGTGGAAATAAACAGCCATGGACTTTCCTTTGAGACGCGATGTCAAACGACCGTGGGCCTGGCGACGTGGATAGATCGGCCGTCGAAGCGGAGGTCCAGTGCATCCTGGCGCCCGTGCAAGTGAACGATCAATGGCTCTGTTGCAAGGAGTACTCCAACCGCAGGAACGTCATCAGGAGTCTCTGTAACAAGAATAAGTTTTTTGCCGTTGGCCCGAGCTACAAGCTCCAACGCGCTGACACCAGCAACGAGACTGTTGCGCTCCCAGATACATACGTCATCAATTGCCACAGCCGCATGATTCTGAAAGTCCGCCAACGAGTGCTCAAAGATGTCACCCATGTGAGATGGGACAAGCCTCTGGATAGATCCAGGATTTTCTACAGCGAAACGCTCCAAAAGGAACGACTTGCCTGTTCCACTCCATCCGCAAAGATGTAGTACGGTAGGCTGTGCATTGAACTTCAGAGTTGTCTGATTCACTGTCTTTCCTCTCAGTAAATTTCTTTCGCGTTGGAAGGCGAAGCCTGGGCAGACATGGCCGCAACCATGGCAACGATAGCGATCAAACCATTTTTCATAGCCCCCCCGGTCTTTAGTCGTGCGAAAAGCCGCACTGGTGAGCCGTTGGGCTCAACGCTGAGGCCTTGAGCTGGCCGCGATGGACCAGCTGCTTTACTTACTCGTTTAGCGTCCAAAGTCGCCCTTGGGGTCGAAGGCCATGGTGATGACTTTTTCACCTTGGCTTTCAATCTTTGCTGCTTCTTCGGAAACCCGCTTGATTTCGCCCATCGATGGGTATTTGCCGAACGGAGCAAATGGGTTCAAAGGCTTGTGCCATATTCCCGGCTCGGTCTGGACGTGGTACTGCGGGGTGAATGAAATGGCCATGTTCTTTCCGTGGTCTGACTTATATTGAGTCGCCTTGGTTATGATAGGTTTTTTTTACTCAAACCAGCGGTTGATTTCCAAATCAGCGGATTTAATTGCCGCAGCTGCCAATGCTCTAGGATTTTTGGCCCCGTTCGCAGTAGCCTCTAGCACCTCCAAGAATAAGTCACCCTCCAATTCGTGAGCCTTACCATCTGTTTCTGACGCAGCCGCTTCAATCTTGGCTATGCGCTCTTCTATATCACTGACTTTCATCTGCTTTCCTAGATGTTTCTTAGCCTGCAATGGGAGCATTTGCGGATCGGCGCTCTGCTTTGAACTTCTCGAATCCAACTTCAATAATTTTGCCGAATGACAGCCCAGAAATAAGAACGATCCCAGCGCTTCCAAACCAAGCGCCGATGCCACCGAAGAAGTAGATTGCCTTGAAATAGGGCACCATGGCCATCTGCAACGGCGAGGAAACAACCTCAGATGAAACAGCCTCTGGATCTGCCCCCAAAATTTGGTTTGTCAGCGCAATTATCTGGTCGAGTGCTATTGCTCCGACATGACCTTGGCAGAACCGGACGGCTTGCCACAGCACGGTAATAGTCCCGACCCATGTGGTGAAGTAAATCGCCTTAGCAATGTGTTTGCGTGCGGGGGTACTCATGGTGGTTTCCTTCGTTATGCAAATTCAACGTCACCGGGCTTTGAGGCCAGGACGCGCAAACCATCGTCAGCGGCGTAACTTGCGGCTTCGGCCTCGGTCTTGAACATCGCTCGGCCAATCATCGTTCTCCGACCATGCATGGTTGGCCCCCAACCTTCGACCTTGAACGGGTGCGTCAAGTGGTCGGCATGGCCTAGTACAGCCTTCCATCCAGCCTCACCCCAAGAGGATTGGCAAAACTGGCAATAGCGCATCAGCCCTGCCCCTGTCGCACGCCACTGCGTCACGCCTTGTTTCTTGCACTCTGGGCACGTCAGCCGCTTGGGCTTCGGGACTCCATATCCTTGACCAGCTCGTACACCCATGATGATTTTCCGATCAGACTTTGGAGCCACCCTGGTGGGTCACTCCGGGCGTCCATACTGCATCCTCGAACGCAATCCCCGGGTTCGTCCGTGCGAACTCCTTGCCGGCCGCGTAGCAGACAGCGCTGAGCGTTCCAGGGATCACGTTCGCGGTCTTGGCCAAGCCGCCATAGCCGTCCCAGAACGCCGTGCGGTGGCCCGCGCCACGATGCGGCTTGCCGTCGTAGTACAGCTCGCTCGATGGGTCGCGCGCAGCCGAAAGCATGGCGTCGTATGTCGCCTGGAACGATGGCGTCTTGTAGCGCGGCACAGCCACTTTTCCGATCATTTCGCGCCCGCAGGCGCACTCAGTTGAACTTCGCGACGGGCAGTGCCCGCACGCGCCGCTGCCACGGTGTCGAAGCCTTTGACTCCACAGCCAGGGTCTTCGCTGCAAAACTCGAACTCGCCTTCCAACGTGACAATGATTGAGCTACCGTCCTCACGCTCATCGTCTACTGCTGACACGTATGGCAGCATGCGGATCGCATCAAGGGTCTTGCTCATGGCTGCGCTTTCTTTGCTCAAAAGGTCCAGTAGCTCAGGCTCAAGTCTGCCGCCGCCTCGGGTAGCTTGGTTGTCCACTCGGGTGGGTAAGCCGCGATAGGCTGCTCTGGCCAGCTCGCCAGCTCGGTCGCCGGGACATCTGCCCATGAAGGATCGACTTCACTGGCCAGGTCGAGCTGCTCTGCGAGGCGGGCCTTGAAGCGACAATCCCATTCTGCGCGAGCAATGCCGTGAGCCATGACGCCAACCTGTGACTCCGCCTTGGCCTCCTCGTAACCGACGTGCCACTCAATGTAGGCCTCACTCCTCTCGGCAAATTCAGGAGGCAGAGTCCCTCCGGCGTTAAAGGTCGAGCGCCCCTGTTTTCTGTACTTCCGCCGATCAAACAGCTTTTCAGCCACTGCGTACTTTCCGATCAGTTCGTCGCTGTATCGGTGTAGGACACGTTATGCCCTTCGCGATGCAACACGTGAAGCATGTGGGCCACGGCTCGATAGAACGACGCCCCGTCTTTATTCAGGTGCAGAGGGCCTTCGCAATCGCGAGCCATGCGGTCACCTTCGTCTTTACGCGTCAGCGTCAGCGTCCCGGAAGGATGACGAGATACTTTCAAATCAATCAACATAGTTGGCTTGCCTTCGTGGTTAGGTAGATCCGATTCTAGTAGCCATTGGCTACTTGTCAAGAGGCGGTCAACCTGCTCAAGCGCTCCTCGGTCGCGAAGGAGGTCGAGTAGCAGAGCGCAGCGAGCGATGTAGCGCGGAACAGGTCTACTACCCGTCGCGTACCGCTTGTAGCCAACATAGTCACAGGCCATGCGCTCAGCCATCATTTGTTGTGTAAACCCAAGGCGCTCACGGATAGCTTCCAGTTGCTGCCCCGTCATCAAACAGCCCTCGCCACAATGTCAGCCAGCCGCACTGGATCGCCCTCAACAAGCCGCTTCGTAGTGCTGAGGCTTTTATGCCCAAGGATCGCCGCGATGTGTACCAGGTCGCGGCCTTGGCGGTGCTGCTTTACTGCGAAGGTGCGCCGAGCAGACTGGGCGCTGCCGCCCTCGATTCCGGCGTTCGTATGAAGGCGGGAGATGTAGGCACCGAGCGTGTTGCATGAGTAGCTCAATACGCCAGAGGGGAGCAATCGCTTGGTCAGGGTATAGGGCCTGCCGTCTTCGGTTAGGAACAAGGCGCTTTGGGGATCAAGACCTCGGTACGCACCTTTCCTGACGGTGGCGCCATGCTTGCGCTCCAAGCGCCACATCAAGTAGGCATCCATCGCCGCGACAACGCGTCTATTCGACCAGAAAAGGGGGCGCTCTACTCCGTTATGCGCGACATCGACGCGCACTGCGCTCGTGACGCGGACGTTGCCCTTGGCGTCGATATAGTCGCCAACCGTGATGGTGGCCAGCTCCGTAACCGACATGGCCGTGCCGTATAGGGTCAGGAGCAATGCGGTATCGCGTAGCGGGACACGGCTGCATGCAGCCGTCGCCTTGAGCAGGTGCTCGATCTGCTTGTCTTCGATAACGGGAGGTTTTGGCACTCTTGCAATTGTGCGTAGTTGACGAATTACATAGAGTGTATCGGTAGAGCGCGTGCCTGCCTATTGGCAGCGTGAGAGCCGGCGCCACATCAAGGAAAGTCGGACGAGCCTCGAAGGCTATGCGGAGGCTTCACCAGCCCCTGCAACGTCCGCCTTACTCAACCTGGATGGGCTGAGGCTGTGGTCGAGCACGTCAAACAGCGAAGCCAACGCCCAGAATTCAGCGCAGAGGTCCCGCGTCTGTTGCGACAGGGTATCTCGCTGGTTCGAGTCCAGCCACACCGCTTCCTTGCCGTGGGTGTGAAGCCTCACTAGACGGAAAAGCGCAATCATGTCCGTATGCGTCTGTATTTGGGGGTCTGTACCAAGATTGCGCAATACGCTGTAGACCATGAATTTCGCGTCGCGCTCCGTATGCTTATGGTGATGACGCAAACCATCCTTGCCATAGAATGCCACGCCATAGTCGCCCAGAATTTCAGGACTAACGCGGCTGAGTTCAGGGTAGGTATGGATCATCTCTCGTGCGGCATCAGGAGCGTCAACCGCGCGAACCCAGGGGTCCTCCATCGCAAACTGTGCCTCTTGCGAGGCCACCGGATTGGCCTTGAGGGCAGACAACGCTAGGAGCGTGCTCAAGGTTTCAAGCGCAGCCTGGTCTTGCTTGAGCCACATACTCTCACTTTCTGCCAGGTCGGTGATGGCCACCGCCAGCCGGAGGGACGTTTCAAAGGTATGCTGGTCAAAAGCATACGGGACCTTCTCCTCCATCCAATCGCACTCACCTTGCAGTTTTAGTCTTGCTTCCAGTACCGATGGAAGTTGCAATCCCATGATGCCCTCAAGCTGATCTGCCCGCATCAGGCGTACTGGCCCGCTCCAGGGCTCACCATCTATCATCAACTCGCGCCCAAGAAATAACCGACCATTGCGCGTGGGCAGCAGTTCCAGCAATGGCCCCTCCGGGTAGGGGTCCCCAAGACCAACAGGAGCGTTCGGAGCGGCTGTCACGTCTGCGTGATATTCGTTGGGAGACCATGGATTTTTGAATTCCACCTGCACCAACTTTTCGGGCAGGGCTTTCAGGGCATAAGCCTGCGTCGGATGTCGCTCCCAGAGGGCTACCGCCGATTCCTTGAGGTCTGAGGGTGTTGAAAAAACACTGCCATGGGTCAGGCCAACTTCCGGCCAAGCCCAGCCATACCCTGCATGCGTGCCGTCAGTGTTCGCGAACTGCACGGGCTGTAGGCCTGTGGGCCATGCATCAAAGAGCCCCCAGGATCGCTCTGTCAGGGTGCGCGTGGGCATGTATGCGCCGCTCGCAATGTCCTCATTCAATTTCTCCAGGGGGACACCGCAGTCTGGAGACCAAAACATGTTGGCCACCTCCCAGGCGCACTCGGCAGCACATTTGACTCGAACCATCCCCGGCCCCGTCTTGACGATCTTGTCCCACATGTACCAGCTTGGCTCCAAACCGTGAACTCGGCGGTGGCAAAAGTTTTCCCAGCTGCGGTGGTCTTGCGACTCTCGGAAGCCCGATTTTCCGTACGAGCGTCTAACGGCCAGCAGTCCAGAACGCCACGAGGCTGAGACCGCCGCGAGCGCGTCGTAGAGCCCAACAAAGCCTGCGACATACATTCGCCATGCGATCGCGTCTTCCAGTTTCTGGCTATTAGGGGGCAGCTGGCTTTCATCGGCCATCGCTCCGTCCAGTGCCACAAGGGCATCCCAGGAGGCATATCCAAACCCAGCGGCAAGGCAGGCCTGCAACTGCTGAGCCTGCATGTCCCTGAACCCACCGTGCGTGCTCAACTCGCTCATGAGGTGGGCGAGTTGCCCGGAAGAGAAATCCTCCTCGGTTACGGGGATCGCAAGGGCAAGATAGTCAGGAACGGGAACCTCGTCGGGGTGGTCGCTGTAGTAGGAAATCTTGGCGTGATCCATGGTGACTACCGGTTAGTTTTCGATTGGCAGGACGCTGCATGAGGCAGGATATTCTGCATTCCGGACGCTTGAAGCCTCGACATCTAGGAATGTTGGAAACCGGCTAACCATGAAAAAAGCCCCGAAACCGAAGTTCTCAGGGCTTTGTTTGAGAAGCAATTACACGCCTGGACTCGGTGACTCGTCACGCGCCTTCTCAGGCTCATCAAGCGCACCTACAGCGTCACAGAACCGATTGATGGCGTCGGGGTGAAGTACTCCAGCCAGGTCATCCAGAAGGCCGCATTCCGTGGCTTTCTTCAGTGCTTTCTGCAACTCATGCTTCGCTGCTTCCTTGGCATCTTCCTGCACGTCTCCGAGTTGAGGCAACGCTGATTTAACCTCATCAGGCCAAGCCTCGATCACCTCTCCGTCTGCGAATTTCACACGGTACATCGGGCCAACGTCATCGGCATCGTAGGTAGCTGGGTCAACAGGCCCTAGCAGCACGAAACTTTGTCCGTCGCGCGCCGCATGCTGCTCATAGGAGGACTGGAAAACTCCAGTTTTCTCCACGATCACACTAACGCTCGTCAGCGTATTGCTGTTGATTTCTCCGACAATGTAAGAAGCGAACACTTCCATCAATTTATTGAATTCGTCTGGGTTTGCGAAGTGTCCATCGGCATAGACGCCTTTAGAGACTCCGGCGAACTTCTGCAAACGCTGGCAACCAGCATTAATTGCATCAAGAACCGCTAGAGGCAGCTCTTCATTGAGACCCACAATGAATTTCGCCTGTTCCTCGTTAAGGCCCCAGCATTCTTGCGGATCGACCTTATCTCTCATACCAACATCGTAGTATGGGTCCGTCACGAAATAGTCTTCGATGGTCAGACCGATTGCAGGATGATCTTCGGCAGTGAACCAGGAAAGTTGCGACGGCAGCGTCAAACGCGTGGCACCGCAATCGCCAACGACCTGTGACTGTTGCCGCATAGGCTGCGCAGCCAGAGTGGCTCCAGTGTGCGCCAGATTCACAAACCTGGGAGCCAGCACACTACTAGCCGTCACCTCGGGCGTGCTCCCATCCCAACATCCTCGCTCACTGTCCCACGCACTGGCATCAAAGTCATAGCAATCGCGCTCGCTGTAGATGTGGCCCTCATCCTCAGTCGCCAAACCACAAACATGGCCGTTGATGATCACAACGAAACCAAGGTCGCCTTGAACAAGCGCTGTCCAATCTGGCTTATCGCCAAGGAGCTCGCTCGCCAGCGCCAGCCAGCCGCGATATGTGGTGATGTCGTGTGTGGTTTTCATGTGCTACCTCTGGTGGAGAATCGATGTTTTGATTGTATGCGCATAAAATCAAGATTACCCATTTCCGACTCCTTTGCGGGGTTGTTTTCATGCGCATTAATTCAAATAGAATCCGTGAAATGGAACCACACAAGAAATCAACTCATGGCGGCGCCGGTCGCGGCCAGGGCCGTAAAACTCTCTCCGACGATGGAGAACCCCTGGTATCGCTGAACAGCAGCGTTACGGCCGCGCAGAAAGCCAAGTTCCGCGAGCACCTGGGCAGCGCGTGGCTCCGCGCGGCTATCGATGCAGCGCCGGTCAAGGAAAAGACGCCAGGCAAGACATCCTGAGAGCGGGAACTCCAGTGGCTTTTTGGACTACGACAGCGAGCATTCCTTCACAAATGAACCGCCGTCTACTTTCCTTTCTACTTGGACAGGGACCTATCGATCAATAAGCCATTCCGTGAAGCAAACTCCGGAATCAGCTGCACAAAAAAAAGCCCCGGAACCGAAGTTCGCAGGGCTTTTTGTTTTTAGGAGTTAGGGGGAACTAAAGGTGTTCGCCCTAAAAATCGACGGTTAGAGCTTCGGCGTCTGCGAGCCGGGGCTTACTCAACTCGATTCGATAGTCACGTTTCCATTTTTACGTGCTTGGACGCCGGCAGCAGTCTTCCCTTTATATGCCTAGCGCTCTCAGAATAGCGAGGCTTGACAAAGATTGGGAGTAGACGCCTCCTTAACGGAAACCGGGGTGGGAGTGGGATGTTCCCCCCCCTGCTGGAGCTTCAGCAGTTCGCGCCTTTGGAGCATGTGCTCCTGAATAGTGCCACTTCCCTTCCAGAAAAGGATATTAACTTCCGGGGTGGCATCTGTACGAGCATACGTACAGACGGGGTGACCGGCGAGGCTTGACCAAATAGTTGTGGCATAGCGAAAACTGTAGCTTCGCCAGCCGCTTTTTCGTAGTGACAACTCAAAGGCGATGGCCTCTTCTATCGAGAGTGGCGTTACAGTCGGAAGCGAGCGTACAAAATTGACCGGCTTGGCACAGACCATTTTTTTCCCTCGGACTTTAACGATCATTCCGGTCTTGTCCCCACGCGCTCGCAGGCGATCCCACTCTGAGGCACAAATTGCCCCAGTGGTCCTCCCACTATAGGCTTGCAAGGGATGAAGCTGCCAAGCATACACAACATAGTCGCCAGACCATCCACCTGTCTTGGTGGCAAAGACGGCGTATAGGAAGCCACCGTGCGTGAACTCCTTTACCGTCACGACATCGCCTACAGCCGTTTCGCTTAACCGATCTCCGCAATAGGCGTCGGCTGCCTCAGCCCAAACCTGCGAAGGAATCGAGATGCTTTTCGCCTCCGGCATGATCAGCCTTCCGACCGCTTCATTACATGCGGATGTTACTTCTGCACACGGATTTTCTTCAAACAACATTGCTTCATCTCCAAGAGAGACGGGCAGCAGCCCTAACGGGCCTTGCCCGTCAGGGTTTAAAATGATCGGCCGTAGCCGATTAATGATTTAAACCTTCATAGCTGAGTCGCTATCAAGATTTAATAGTAAATAGCAGAGGTCGCCATTTTTGCTGAGTTCTTCAGAGGATTGGTATGCTATCAGTTGATTCGACATAACCGGACCCTCAGGAAGTTTTCTGCTTCCATAAACCTGGGCAGAAGTGTCTTTTGCGGCTCCTGCCGGGATTTTAGAAAGCGCCGAGCTTCAGCGGAGATGTTTCCTCTCGCTATTACGCAAAGACGCAATGATTTGAGAATCTGTGATATAGCCTAAAGCGACACTATATTCGAGACCGCTTTGACCCTCATAGATTATTTCGACATCCTGAGCCAGGACTTGGGCACCGGCAAAATCAAAGCGTTCGCCGCTTTTTATCTGCTCTAACCTCTTCTCGCTTTTGCCATAAACCACAAAGCCCCAGAGCTCGCCCGCTTCCATGGTGAAGCGAGGAAGGGCAATACGGCGCTTGAATCGAATCACCGCATAGAGTTGATTCGGAACGTTGGCAGGGTTAGAATTTTCCCCTTGGAATTGAGTTGCTTGCATGATTCATGCTCCTTTACAGAAACGACGAACCATGCCCCCTTGGGCTGTGGCCCGTCAGGGTTAAAAACCAGCTGGCGCTGGGGTTATTGCGATCGGTCAATAGACTGAACGTCTAAAGACTTAATGGACTCGTATGAGTTTCCTCGGGCATCCGAAAGGCATCGACATACCGGAAGGTAGTGCATCCGTTTTCGAATCAGCGTCAGCAGGTTTCAACACCTTCTCGCCGCCAAGCAAGACTGCCAGGAAGCTATATCGGCGATTGAGCCTCGAACGGGCCTTTATCCTCCCGATCCAACAAGCTGGTACAGGCCTGAATCGTTGGCAGGATAGGGTATGAAGAATCGCTACTGAACGAATGCACAGGCGTCATCGCTTTGGAAGGCGCCAGCGAGCAAGCCTACGCATTGCTGTGCAGCTTGCTCCAGTACCGCCCCCCTCGCATGGTCCACGCGGTGGAGGGCATGTTTCACGTGCCGTCTCCTGTTGCAGGTGACAGACACTGGCCCCTATCAGGCATCAAGTGCCTATCTGGGGTTTGAAAAAGCGACTTTCGTCGCTGCAAAGTGCTTGTTCACCCGAGGGCACGGCAGCTACCGTATCTACCACCAGCAGCACGCTGGCAGGCTGAAGATTTGCCCAAGCCCCCTCTTCCGAGGTGTGGCTTGGGTAAGCCATCGTTGCCAAGTCGCATGCTGACCGGGCGTCAATCCTACACGAAGAGCGAGACGCGCCCAAAGCAGCTGCCTCTGTTGCGTCGTTCAAGCCCGTGGGTAGGTGGTGTGCCGATAGCGATGGGCGTGTTCAACGTCGGCTTGGAGACTGCGTCCCGCGCCTGCTCTAGAGTTTTATGAAGCGATCGTGACGGCCTGACAGCATTCGATGGAGATCAGGTTCCCGCTCGAACAACACGGAGGATAGATGGCCACGCTACCGTATACCTTTTACCCACTTGGGCCAGAAGAGCCTGCCGGTGTGTTCTCCTGGGGCAAGGCCCCTCAACTCACGGAGAGTGACGTTTTGGCGGGTGTCGCCCGCCTGGGCGGTCGAAGGACACCGAACTACTGCCAGGCCTATCTTTGGAGCGCGGGCGAATTGCTGCAAACCGCCATAAACAAGAGGCTGCTTGACCACCACGCATTGCCCATTTTTTACCTTCAGCGTCACGCGGCAGAGCTCCTCCTCAAGGCGCCGCTCTCACTTGCAGTCGAAGTGCAAACGCGTCGTGAGAGGCTGGGCATTCGGTCTTCTGGCTTTCCGGCCCCAGGTCAGGCCAAGCGTGTTCATAGTTCTCACAACCTCCAGCTCCTCCTGAGAGATCTCGGCGCTATGCTAAGAGACATGCAGGTAGGCGTCATCCCACAGCCTCTGAGCGAGGCCGTGCATCAGATCGTTGCCATTGAAAGACATGCTACCTGGGCGCGATATGAATACAGCATCCAAGATGACAGGCTCGTACATCACCTGGCTGATGAGGTCGTCGTCCCCTTGACTGCGATCCAAGGGCTTTTGTGCCGGGCAAATGACTCGCTAGGAGCCCTGTGGCCGTCTACTTCTGGGCTTGTGATGGGGAGGCTCAGCGAGATGCTTGAGTACGCTCTCCGTAGCGCAGGTGAGATCCCTTGAGTACCGGATGGGACTGGTGCTGATGATCGGGCCGCAAAGCCGCCCACGGCCCCTCTCTCATTCGAAAGCCAGGGGCAAGCGCGGATCCGCGCTAAGTTCAAGGCCCTTCAGACCGAGAGCCCCCGTCAAACTTCCGTTCGTTCCGTTCGTATAGCGTGATGAGGGTAGTGCAGGTGGTTGGGCGCGAGGGTTCTCTCGACGTAGACGCGGCTCAGTCAGCCTCGAATACCTCGCGGGTCTTCAGCGCACGTTCCAGCACGATCATCCGCTTGCCGACGCTCTTCCCCTGCGTCCGCTCCACCAGCCAGCAGGGCGCCTTCATGCAGGGCTTCTCTCGGGAAATCGTTCGCACCTCATTTCCGGACTTCGTAAAGATGTAGAGCTCGTCGCTTTCAACGATCATGTTTGGACTCCTTCCAGTTTTACGGCAGCGGCCTGCAGGCCGCTAAAGATCGGTTCGGCCACATGCTCCGGGAAATCCGAGGGCAGCTGCGCGCTCACCTCCCGGATCACTTCTGTTGTGCGAGCTATATGGTCATCAAGGACACCCGCAACTGACCTTCCGTCCTAAGTCAAGATGTCGTGAAATTGGCACACGGCGTCAGCGTGGGGGGCGACATTGGATATCTTGTCCCGCGCCCTTAAGACTGATAGTCAGCTAACGCCACCCCTTGATGTTGGACCGTGACTCCTCGACCAAGAGTGCGTGGCTTGAAGGGAATCGCGAAGGCTTCAATTCAACCGTCACCCCCATGTGAAGCCGCAGGAGCCGCGCGCGATCCAGCTCCGCCTCTGCCTTCATTGCGTCAAGCGGCGGGCCTTGAAAAGTTTCCATCGGGTCGTCTGGGTGGGAGGAACCAGCAGTGGGCAGGAACGGCCGACGAACGGCCTGCTGCCCCCGGATGCCATGCTCCCTTGGCCTTGAGACCGGGGCCAACAAGGAGGCTTGGCCATTTTCAACAGAGACGCTGAACAGCACGGTCCCAGCAACAGTCGTGACCTGGCCTTCCCAAGCGGTTGGTTCGAGAGCGGCGATAGCCGCAGCCTGGAGGCTCGGACTGGCCAGGTGGGCCTCGATCTTGCGGATAAGTTCCTGCGTGGACGGAACGAGTGGTAACCGGCGCAGATAGGCCGCTGTCTCCTCTAAGAGGGCTAGTGAGTGATCTGTCGAGGACGTGGCTTGCATCACTGGGCAAAAACTACTGCAGCCCAGCAAGGAGATCCAGGCGCCGGACTGGCGCCTGGAGTTTGCCGGGATAGAAGATGAATCGTGCCCAGCTCCAGGCCCTCGCTTCCAACACGGCGGCTTCATCACAGAAGCGACCGAGAGTAGCAACGAAAGGTGGTCGGACGCTGGAGTTCCGGGTACTCGGAAAGAGAGCCCTTTCCTGTCTACCGAGATGAACTAGGCATCGGTACCGGGAATCGTCTGCTGGCTTCGGCGCTGTTTCTCAGCATTCTTTGACTGCTCTTTTGCCTTTCGTGCATCCATCGCGCTGCCCCAATTCCTAACCAGTTCGAGCATCACCGCTGCGTCGATTTCCACCTTCCGGCCCTTCAACTTTGAGGGAGGAAGCTTCTCAAGCTCGGCTAGCTCGCGCCGCTTCTTCGAATCCAACGACTCCACCACGCTTTGCACTGAGGTGATGATGCCCCCAGCAATTTTGCGGGGAGGAAACCACTCACGAATTGCTGCAGGGCGGATCTTCGTCTTGCCTTTGGCCTGCTCTTCCTGAAGCTTATTGCGCAAGAACTCAAGAGCACCGTCGCCTCGCTCGCGCAGGACCTCGATGGCAGTGGTAGCCGATACCTGGTCGATATTGACCATCCGCTG